>NZ_WBXN01000002.1 GCF_008973465.1 Streptomyces sp. SS1-1
GAAAACCCCTCATACTGCCCGGGCGCTCTAGGTTGCGGCTCTGCCAAACGCATTGGTCAGGCTGATTCCCTTGGGGATGCCGCTTGCTCCTCCTGTCGGACAGCCTCGGGAACCATCTGGGCGTCGTTGGGCAGCTGCAAGGCGATAGGGTCCCACGGGGCCATCGGACCCTCGCCCCGCACCACGACCGTGTCACGGAAGATCTGCTCGAGCAGGCCGGCCGCCTGCGGCTGCACCGCGCCCTGGCCCGAGATCAACCCGCGCAGGAACCAGCGGGGGCCGTCCACACCGACGAACCGCACGACCTGGAAACCACCCGTGCCGTCCGGCAGCTGCACCGGCACCTGGGCCCGCAGCTCCCAGCCGAGCGGGCCCTCGACCTCGTCGATGACGCCACCCTGCTGGGTAATCTTGGAGGCGAGTTCCTCGCGCACCTCATCCCAAATGCCCTCACGCTTGGGGGCGGCGAACGCCTGCAGCTGAATGGCGCTGTCGCGCAGCACGACCGTCGCCGCGACGATCGCGTCGCCCGCGACCTCCACCCGCAGCTCCATGCCGTCGACACCGGGCACGAGAAGCCCGCCCAGGTCCACCCGGCCGATTTCTGGGGACGTCGTCTCTTTGATGTCCCAGGGTCCGCGCGGACGGTCCGGCTTCCCCTTCTTTTTCCTTTCTCTGCTGGGTTGACTTTGAGGTTCTGGGATGTCTTCCTGCGGAATCGAGGAGGCGAATACGGTCGTCTCGTCAATGCGAGTCTTCCGAATTGTTTCGCGCGTGATTCCTGTGGCTTGACTCAGGTCAGCTCCACGCAAATCAGCCCCGTCAAGTTCCGCATCGGCGAGATTTACAGATTCCAGCTTGGTTTTTCGTAAGTCTGCCTCTTGCAGCTGTGATTTACTGAGATCGACGCCCTTGATTGACAGGCCGGACAAATCTGCCTTCTTCAGAATGAGCGGAGCATCCCGAGGGCGAGGCATTACGAGCACGGCTCCGAGGGCTTTAAGAACACTGGGTGGCCTCTTTTCGCTGCCATATTCGGAGGATGGGCGGCGGATGTAGGAGCAGAGAGCTTCGATAATGTTGGGGATGCTATGCGGTAGTTCGTTTGCCAGTGTTTGAAGTTCGGTCACAGCGTGCGCTCGTTCTGACTCTTGATGAGAGCGGAGCCGGCGGATCTCTGCTGAGACGAGGAACTCGGTCGGCTGCGGAACAGCCGCCTGGGGCGTCGTTGTCGGGGTGGCAACGGCATCGGCTGCCGTGGAGCCCATGACTGAGACCCCTAGCGTTGCCAGGTAGGCAACAGGGTCGATGTCGTCTCCCGCTGCGGCAGTCGTACGAACCTCGAAGTGCAGGTGCGGAGTCTCAGTGTTGCCGGTCGCGCCGCTCGAGCCGATCTTCTGCCCCATCATGACTGGGTTGCCCTGTTTCACCGAGATGGCCGAGAGATGGGCGTAGCAGCTGAAAGTGTCATCGTAGTGGTGCAGGGTGACTTGATAGCCGTAGCGGCCGTTCCATCCTGCTTGTACCACCCGTCCGGCCTGGATTGCTTTGACCGGGGTTCCGGTGGGAACGCTGAAGTCGATCCCGGGGTGGAGATCCGAGCGGATCATTTCCTTGTACTTCTTCGTGACAGGTCCATCGACGGGCAGTACGCCAGTTTTTGTGTTTCTGGAGAACCATCGGGGATGAGATTTGCGCGATGCGTTCTGGTTGATATTTTCCGATGGCGCTTCTTCGTCTATTCCGAGCCGTTGCCTTGCGGCTAGCACCGATTCCATCTTTTGCTGGAGAGCCTTCAACTGGCTCTCCAGGGACCTGCTTTTTTCTCGCTCGCGGTCCAATTCCGCTGCATGCTGCCTCTGGGCTTCATCTTGAGCTGCTGCATAGGCTTCGTTTTTTGCGGTTTTGAGCTTTTCTTGAAGGTCCTCGCAGCGTCGGACCGCGTCATCCCGCTCGGCCTCTGCCTGCCGCAGCTCGTCCGTCAGCTCGCTGATCTCTTCGGTCAGCTGGATCCGGCTTCGCTCGTACTGGGCGCGTTCCGACTGGAGCCTATCCAAAGCCTCGGATTTTACTGACTGGTCAGCAGAGGCTGCCTGCTCTAGAGCCCGGAACTTCTGTAGGACGCTATCCCGCTCCGCGCGAACTTCAACGAGCTCACTTCTGATCTGTGTGACCAGGCGTTCAGCTGACGCGAGTTCCTTCTGAACCGCTCTCGTCTGCTGCTCGAGCTCGAAGGCTTTGTATTCATAGGGCCGCGTGTCGCGGATGCAGTTGTAATACAGGCGTAAGGTGTCCGTCTGCATTTCTTCGGAGATTCCCCTGCCGTTTTTCTCCTTGAGAGCGGCGAAGAAGACGTCGAAGAAGGTCCGTGGAGGCCGGCGGTCGCCCGAAAGGAGACGCGATACCTGCGAGCTGGACAGGTCCACTGCGGACGCCAGTTCACTCAGGCCGTTGTAGCCACTGTGCTCGTAGAGATCACGCAACCGCATAACCAGAGCCAACTCGGACCCTTTGACACCATCCTTGACGGCCTTCAGCTCCGGCTGCTGACCCTGGTCCTGCTCGCTCACGTGTCCCCCGAGTGGTCCGTTGCCTTCATGGCAATCGTCCCACTTTGCCGAAGGTCTGACGGTGCGTCTTCTGGCAAGACCCTTGAGAACTCGAAGCTGATGGGGCCGCCGCGCGCTGGACCCTGACCGATCAGGGTTCGTCAAGCGTGCGCGGAACGATGGAGCCCTGCCCGCCCCTGCCCTGCCAGAGCCTCGGGCGGACAGGGCTCCCCGGCCGAAGGATGCTCATGCACATCGACCTGTCCGCCATTGTCGTCCTCGTTCTTGGAGGACTGGCCGTCTACGTCGCGTACAAGAAGCCCGAACTGGGGACCCCCCTCGGGCTGGGCGCCGTCATCATCACCCTCCTCGTCCTCCTCCTCCAGAGTCAGGACAGCCCCTCCACGGACTCCCAGGACAACAAGAGCCCGCAGACCTCAGGGCAGACGTGCTCGGCGGACGAGGACCGTATGCCGAGCTGACCGGGACCCGACCGAGGGTCCTTCCATCCGTGCCCCAAAGCGGAGGGGGCTGCCGGCGTCAGCAGGCAGCCCCCTCCGCTTGCATAAGCTACGCAACCACATCGCCCACCACGAGGGCATCTGGCCCTGAAGCTTAAGACCACCGCGATCCTGTTCGGCATGGCATTGCCATGCCGAACAAGGTACGGTGGAGGCGAAGCTAGCTGCCGCGGGCGGCTAGAAGTGGAGCCAGGTGACCTGGGGCAGACCGGGAGCCTGGCTCGGCGTCTGTCTGGGCCCTTCCTTTCAGCAGTCGGTGTTCACATCGATGTCCATGAGGGCTTGACCCAACATGTCCGTGTAGCGGCTGTCTCCTTGTCGCTGGTCCCGGACGGCCCCGGCGACGATGTCTGAGATCCACAGAAGCGGTTCCGTTGCACCGGGACGATGCTCCGCGCGCATCTGAGTGCCCTTGGGCAGCACGGTCTGCCGGGCCGTGGCGACGGTTCGGATGTCGCGCGCGTTGAGTTCCTTTTCCCGGGCTTCCAGGCAGAGGTGGGAAACCCCGAAGCCGTGCAGCTCGAAGATGAGTGTGCTCAGGCACTTGCTGCGTGCTCGTTCCTGCTTGCGCCTGGGAACAGGAGAGCCGACCGAAACGATGTGCAGGCCGTCCTGGTCGGCGACCGCCTGGGCGGCCTTCATGCGTTCCTTACGGTCCATCTCGCTCCAGTGGAGCTTGGCCGTGTCGCGCGGGCCTTTCAGACGGCGCATGGTGTGTCGGGCGGCGTCGGTGACAGCAGGGTCAAGGATCGTGGCCGCGATGATGTAGAAGCCGGCCGAGTCGTGCTCGAGGAAGGATTCGTCGAGCCAGGCGGTCTTCATCTCATCGCTGTTGTGGGTACGTGTACGTTCCCCCCGCGGATCACGTATGAGGTCACCTCCCCTGCCGAGCGGCACGGGCCGCGGGCTTCTTTGTCTGGGTGTGCTCCGGCTTGGCCGCGCTGCCGCCGTTGAGCTTGGTGGCAGCCTGCTTCCGGGGCTTGCGCGGCCGCATCGGGGCAGTGCGCTGGTATTGGTAGGCCATGGTGACGCCGCTGGGTGCGAGAGGGGCTTTGGTGTACTGAGGACGACGCTCGACCAGGCCAAGGTCCAGCAGTTTCTTCAGTCCACGCTCGTGGGTGTCTGGCGACCAGCCGTACCAGTCCGGTGCTCTCTCCGCAGGGAACTTCGACCAGTTCTTCTCCCGCAGGACCACCAGCAGCAGGGCCAGGGCGGGAAGGTCAATCTGCTCGTCGTAGCCCTTGGTCCAGAACGCGGCCGGGATCTGCAGGTAGAGGTCCTGCTCCGACTGCCCCACCGGCCTCTCGTAGGGGGCCCCGCTGCCGTCCTCTCGCAGCAGGGTCACGGTGATCATCGTCCCCTTGCGCGTGCAGGTGATCAGGTTGCGCTCCTGCAGCCGGCGCAGGGCGCGCCATGCTCCGGTACGTGCAGCCTGATCGGTGGCGGTCCGGTCGATGTCCATCATCCGTGCCCATACGGCGCTGTCATGCCTGGTCGACCAGCCGTCCGTACCGTTGCTGCAAGCGGCCACGATCAGCAGGTATGCCTTCAGCCCGCGCAGGTCACGACCGGTCACGAAGTCGCGGAGCGGCCCGTGCCGGCTCGTGGAACCTCTCGGAGCCTGCACGAACGTCTTACGCAAGGGCACGTTGGCGCGGATCGAGCGCTTGAGGATCTCCGTCCGGGTGTCCCGGCCTGTCGCCTTGGCTATCTGTATGTCCCGCTCAGCGGGCGAAGTCGTCTTCATGCCGCAGAAGTTAGACGCTTCGACCGGTTGAGCTCAACCGATTCAGCGTCCAGCAGCCTGGACGTGTGAGCGGGTGTATGAGAGAGCCAAGTGAGAGATCAATGTGAGAGAACAACCTGGAACGACAGTGTAAGGACAGTTGGGATCGGGGACGTTCCAGCCTTCCGACCTGCACGCGCTGCAGTGCTTGAGTCGGTGCCACGGCGCGCGGTGCCGACCACTTCGTCTTTCGCAACCAGCCCGAAAATCAGGCCCCGGTCATGCGGCGAAACCGATGTTGGTGACGTACTCGTACTGGCCCCATTCGGAGCCGAGGTCTACCGCCGCGTCGCTGACCCACGCGTCGTCCAGGGCTTGGTCGTCGTCGTTGGCCCAGGCTTGGACGATCCGGTCCCAGTGGCGGACGTTGAGGCTGCGGTACGACACCACTCGCTGGCGGGGCCGGTCGACCTGGGACTGGTTGACGGGGTGGAACTCCACGCGGGTGCCGCGCCCTTCGCGGTTGAGGCGGGCGAGCAGGTAGCGGGCCACGTTGTGGCGGCGCACGGTGCGGTAAGCCTGCTCGACGCGTTCGAGGTTCTTCCTCAAGGGTGTGCGCGTGCCGTCCAGCCAGGCTCGCAGGGTGTGGTCGGTGACGGTCAGGCCGGCGGCGCGGGCTGCGGCGCGGGCGTGGTCAGTGCGGGTGAGGTAGTGCAGGCGGGCGAGGAGGCCTCGCCGGGTGGTGATCGGGGTGGCGATGTAGCCGGCGAGGGCGTCCAGCTGGCGGGCGACGGCTTCGTGGCCTTTGAGGCCGCTGGCGCCGTACTTGCCGAACTCGATGTTCCGCTCAGGCATCTTTTCCAGTCCTCGGGTTACGGATCACTGTACGGGGCTGTGGGGGGCGATCGTCCGGCCCGGCGAGGGAATTGACGCCGGGCTGGGTGATCGGCGCTAGGAGGGCCTTGCAGGGGGCTGCGTGGCCTGGTCCTGGTCGTTGCCGACGGTGTAGACGTCCTTGAGCTTCACCTCGGTGACGCCGCGGCCCTCGGGGAACACTGCGCGCCAGTCGCCGATGACGTGGAGTTCGTCGGTGCCCATCGCGCGTACGACCATGAGGCCTTCGTCGTAGGCGCGGTGGGCCTTCCACCACAGGTTCGCGAAGGCTTGGGAGCGGATGAGGTGCATCCAGTCGGTGCGGTACAGCTCCCGGTTGTAGTTCGACTCCCCCAGTGTGGAGACGAACTTCGAGTACATCGCTTTGACGTACTCCAGCGTCACGTCGTCGTTGTCGGTGATCGCCCGGTCCCGGGCATCCTTGAGGGCGATGCGGAACTTCTCCAGCAGCCCCTCTGTGGCCCCCGAGGTCCATGACTCGTGGATCTGCGGTGAGTCGCACAGCCCGTACTTCGGGCCCGCCAGGCGCAGCAGGAGGCGCAGTGTCGGTTCGGTCACCCACAGCGGGCCGGGCTCGTCTCGGCTGCCGATCGGGTTGGGCAACACCGCGTCGTGCTCCCAGGCTGGCGGGGTGATCAGGTGGACGCCGGCGCGGCGCCGGTCGTGGTGGTCACCGGTGGAGTGCTCCAGCTGCCCGATCGGCAGGTGCGTCTTGAGCGCGGACAGGTAGGCGCCGTTGATGTCGAGCGCGGCCACCTCGTGCTCGCCCACGGGCAGTTCGGGGCGGGTCCACTTCGGTCGGGCCTCCCAGACCTGGTCGGCCCCACGGGCGGTCTGCTTGCGCAGGACGTCGGGCAGCCACGGGTGGGCGACCACGTCGTAGCGGCCGCCCTTGCGGCTGTGGTCGAGCAGTGCCATCGCGTCCGGGATCGCCCGCTTCACCAGCGCGGCCGTCGCCGCGTCGACATCGCCGGCGTGTTCGGCGAGCGCGACCGCGACCGCGGAGCCGATCAGGTCGGGCGAGTCGGATGCCGCCTGCACCCGGCGGCCGACGGGCACGACCTTAACGCCGCGCGCCGCCCGGCTTCGTTGCCCAGTGGACGCCGGCTGCCGCAGCTTCACAGGGGGCGCGGGCTGCTCCAGCTGCGTGGGCTCAGCCGTGGCGCACTCGGCAGGGTCTAGATGCTGCGGGTATCCCGCGACCTGGTGGCGGGCCGGCTGCCCGCACAGCACGCACGGTTGAGGCACGGGCAGGGCGTCGGCGTCGTCCGTGCCGGTCTCGTCTGCCTCCGCTGGGCTGTGGCCTGCGGGTTCGGCTTGGGGTATCTCCGCAGCCGCGGAGGCGTCCAGCTTGGTGCGGGCTCCCTCGAGGAAATACGCGTACTTCTCGCGCGCTTCGCCGCTCGGGTCCCGCCCGGACTCCCAGCCTGCGACCGTGGACGGGCTGACGCCCAAGGCCTGCGCTAGCTGGGCGCGTGAGAGGTTCAGTCCCTCACGCCGTGCGCGCCGCTCCTGGGCAGGCGGGAGCGGGATGAGGCCGGGCGATGTGGACGCGAGCAACGCGTCAATGGCCTGGAAAGCGCTCATCGTCTGTCCCTTCCGGTTGGTCACGTCTGCGCCATGTCGACGAAGCGGCTGTAGTGGCCCTGGAAGGCGACCGTGATGGTGGCGGTCGGCCCGTTGCGGTGCTTTCCGACGATGAAGTCGGCTTCGCCCGCGCGGGGTGACTCTTTGTCGTAGGCGTCCTCGCGGTGCAGGAGGATGACCATGTCCGCGTCGTTCTCGATGGCGCCGGATTCACGCAGGTCCGAGACGACCGGCTTTTTATCCTCGCGCTGCTCGGATCCACGGTTGAGCTGCGAGAGAGCGATGACCGGGACACGAAGGCTCTTAGCGAGCAGCTTCAGTCCGCGGGACATGGCGGCTACCTCTTCCTGGCGAGAGACACCGCGTCGGCTGGCCGGGGTCAGGAGCTGGAGGTAGTCGACGATGACCAGGTCCAGGCCGCCACGGGAGGCGATGCGGTGGGCGCGGGTGCGGATGTCGGCGACGCTCAGGCCGGGGGAGTCGTCGACGTGGAAGACGGCGCTGCCGATGTCGGGCAGCCGCCGGCCGATGCGCCGCCAGTCGTCATCGGTGACGGTGCCGCCGCGCAGGTGGTGCAGGCCCACACGGGCCTCTGCGGACAGCAGACGCATACCGATTTCGTCCTCGCTCATTTCCAGCGAGAAGAACGCGACGCTCAGGCCATGCTCGATGGCTGCTGCGCGGGCGAAGTCCAGGGCTGCGGTGGACTTGCCCATGGCAGGGCGGGCGGCGAGGACGATGAGCTGGCCGGGCTGCCAGCCCTTGGTGAGGGAGTCCAGGTCGGTGAAGCCGGTGGGTACGCCTGTGATCTCGTCGTCGGAGAGGGTGCCGATCTGGTCGACGACTCGTTCGAGGATGCTGGAGATGGGATTGCCGGTGGTGGTGCCGGTGCGGGCCTCGATGGCTTCCAGCAGATCGCTCTGCGCCTTGGCCACGATGTCGTCCAGTTCGCCCTCGGCGCTGTAGCCGAGCTGGGCGATGCGGGTGCCGGCCTCGGTGAGGCGACGCAGTACGGCTTGCTCGCGGACGATCTGCGCGTAGTACTCGGCATTCGCAGCGGTGGGCACGGCCTGCACGAGAGTGTGCAGGTAGCCGGGGCCGCCGATCTTGTTGATCTCGCCGCGCTTGGTGAGTTCGGCGGCAACAGTGATCGGGTCGGCGGGCTCGCCCTTGGCGTAGATGTCCACGATCGCGCCGTAGATCGTCTCGTGCGCAGGCCGGTAGAAGTCGGCGGCGCCAATCAGGTCGGTGACTTCGCCAATAGCGTCCTTGGACAGCAGCATGCCACCCAGGACGGACTGTTCGGCGTCGAGATCGTGTGGCGGCATGCGGTCGAGGCTGGCCTCGGGCGAAACGGCGGGGCTAGGTACGGTGATGGTCACGGATCTCCTTCGGTCCGTCGCGTCCGGGGCAGGGAGGTCAAACCAGGCCCCGGACGCTGCTGTGTACCGGGGTCAGGACGTGGTGCGGTCGGCGGACTGGCCACCGCGCAGAAGGCCGATCAGCGCAGCCGTATCGATCCTGGACGCGCCCTCGCGGCGCGGCCTGGCCTCAGACGCGCACCGCGGGCAGTCGTCAGCCGGGAACGCCCCCCCGCCGTGGCCGGGCTTGACGCACATTTCCCGGCGCTTGCCGGGAGCAGCAGCCGGGCGCTGCCCAGGCAGCGGAACCCGGGAGGCTTCCGCGTGCTTGACCAAGTCCTTCCAGTCCGGCCGTGCGGCCATCTCCCGGGCCCGGTCGGCGATCCACTCAGCTGGCAGCCCTGCGGCCAGCAGTTGCAGAGCTTGCTCCCGCAGGGCCAAGCGGCGGCCGTTGAGTAGCGGCCGTCCCAGAGCCTCGCTGTACGCGGCGAGAACCACGTCTGCGTCGTCCTGACCCGCACGGTCGACGGCGCTCCCGCCTGTTGCTTGTTCCGGCGCAGCCGTCTCTCTCTCTCGCCTGTGGGACTGCCGTGACGGCTGGAAGGCGAACGCGTCAGCGGGGACAGAGAAGAGAGAGTTCAAATCCTTAGAACTATTGGTGCTCGATTTGAACACCCGTGAGAGATCGATTTGAACACCCGTAGCGGGCTCTTCCGGCTGCGGGTGTTCAAATCGAGCACCCGCTGACCTGCGCTTTTTCGGCGGGTGCTCAGATCGAGCACCCGTGGCGCGGGCCGGTTTCGACGGGTGCTCGATCTGAGCACCCGTGGATGTGACATGGCAGAGATCGTTCACGTCATGGCCGCCCGGGCAGCCCTTCTCGTGCCCGCCGGCGAGGTCGTAGACCGGCGGCCGCCGGTCCGCACGCAGGTGGCTAACCATCTTCGGATCGCCCGGAATCAGAACGCCCGCGGACTTCAGCCGGCGCAGGTGCTTGAGCACCGTGGACTCGCCCATCAGGCACTCGCCCGCCAGCGTCTCCGCCGACGCGTAGCAGCCACGCATGTCGGCATTGGTGTGGTTCGCGACGCGCACGAGCACCAGTAGCTCGCCAGAGTTGTTGCAGAGCTTGATGCCGGTTTTGTCGACCCACGTCTGCGCCTGATAGCTCATCGGGCCACCTCTGCCAGCTGGACGCCGACGGCGGCCGGAGCGGCCCACGGCATGGCCGGTGGACGCGATGGGAATGAGATCGTCCGCGTGGTCTGCGGACTGTTGAACAGGCGGTGCAAGGGTTCATCTCCCCAGGTTGGGGAGCCGTGACCAGTAGATGTGACCTACCAGGATCCCGGAGTAGTGGCGTTGCGCAATCTCTTGCGCATACTCTGGGTATAGGTGACCACGCGGGCTCTAGAGCCCACGGGCATCACCCGGCAGACGAGGTCACCTCGCTGCTCACGACTCAAGGGTTGCGAGCTCGATTGAGTCGGACTTGGAAGCGGCTCCCGTTGTGGCGACGGGGGCCGCTTCGCATTTATGGCGGATAGGCGGGGAGGGGCATAGTCAGTCAGTCTCCGCGAAGAAGCCTTCGGCTGCCTCGGGATGCTTCGTAGCCCATCGCCTCAGGAGATGGGCATACGCTTCCAAGCGGTGTCGGTGCGGCTTCACGGCCCCGACTTCCCATCGGTTGAACGCGGCACGGGTGACGCCGAAGACCTTGGCCACCTCTTGCTGAGTCAAACCGTCAGCCTTACGCAGGCGTGCGCGAACCTCCGGCGGCGGCAGGATGTCCGGCCGCGCGACAAGCGCATCGACTGCATCAAGCAGTTCAGACACCAATCCCCCTCTCTTCACGTGATCCGAAACTATACACAACCCTTGACTGATTGCAGGGGAGTTGGTGCTGTGTCCCCAAAGATCCGTCAGGTTAGTGTCAACGCTGTGAGCCTCGCCCTTTTCGACCTGGACGGCACGCTGGTCGATCGCCAGTCGGCCTTCGTCGACGCCGTGGCCGCCTTCTGCCAGGCGCACCGATTCGGCCCCGAGATCGAAGCCTGGCTCCTCGCAGAACTCGCCGACCGGGCAAACGCAGCCGACTTCTCCCGCTTGCGCCAGGCGTTCACCCTGACTGAACCGGCAACAGAACTCTGGCAGGCATACGGCCACTGCATAGCGGGTGCCGTCTCGTGCCGTCCGACTGTCGTAGAGGGCGTGGCGCGACTTCGTGCAGTCGGCTGGACGGTCGGCATCGTCACCAACGGGGCCTCCGACATTCAGCGCGCCAAGCTCGCTGCCACCGGCCTCGTCGGCCTGGTCGACGGCGTCGCGGTCTCCGGCGATCACGAGATTCGCAAGCCGGACCCGCGACTCTTCGAACTCGCAGCCTCCCGTTGCGGCGTTAGCCTCGCAGACGGCGGCTGGATGGTCGGCGACAACCCGGCCGGGGATATCGGCGGCGGCCACCGGGTCGGCCTGAGCACCATCTGGCTGCGCGGCCGCCCGTGGCCCGACGGACTCCCCGCCGCGGATCACGTCGTCGGCGACGTCACCGACGCCATCACCATCCTGCTCGCAGAGACGGAGTAGCACCGTGGACCAGCCGACCGTCGGCATCCTCCACCCCGGCAGCATGGGCGCCGCCGTCGCAGCCTGCGCCGCGACCAACGCAGCCGACGTCCTGTGGTGCGAGGCCGGGCGCAGCTCCGCATCCGTGGAGCGCGCCGCGCAGGCCGGGCTGACACCTGTGGCTACGCTGGCCGAGCTGTTGGACCGCAGCGACATCGTCATCAGCCTCTGCCCACCGGCTTCTGCCGAGGAACTGGCCCACGACGTCGCCGGGCACCGCTTCGCCGGTGTGTACGTGGAGGCGAACGCCATCAACCCCGAGCGATCAACGCGGATCGCCGCGCTGCTTGAACCGGTCGCGATCGTCGTCGACGGTGGCGTTGTCGGCTCCCCGCCGGTCGGTGGCAAGACACCGGCCCTGTACCTGTCCGGCCCGGCCGGCGCGATCGAGCGCATCGAGGCGCTGTTCGTGGGCACCGCCGTCCGGACGGTCGTACTGGGCACGGACATCGGGAAGGCGTCCGCGTTGAAGCTGGCGTACGCCAGCTTCCAAAAGACGTCGCGGGTGCTGGTGGCGCTCGCGGTCGGCATGGCGCGGGAGCACGGCGTCGACCAGGAGCTCATCGAGGTCGCCTCGCGGCGCGCTGACTCGTACCTGTCCGAGCGGCAGTATGTCGCCAAGACTGCGGCCCGCGCTTGGCGCTGGGGCCCGGAGCTGGAGGAAGCTGCCGACACGCTCGCGGCCGCCGGCCTCCCACCGGAGATGCTGCGAGCGGCCGCGTCCACACTGGCACGGTGGCACGACACCAAGGACGACAGCTCGCTCACGCTCGCCGACGCCTTGGACCGACTCGCCCATCCATAGCCCGCACTCACAGCGTCGCCGCCCCCGTCCGCTGCGCCAGCAGCTGGTGGATAAGTCGCGCTGCGTCCTGCGGAGATGCTGCCGTGGTGTCCACCGTCAGGTCCCAGACCATGCCTGGATGCGCGTCCAAGTCCACGCGGGTCGCGTCCCACGCCGCCAGGCGCGCCGCGGTATCGCTGTCGCCGCGCTCTGCCGACCGCTGCTCGGTCACCTCGCGCGGGCACCACAACAGCACCACCGACCAGTCGGCCGGGTATCCGTTGACCAGAGCCCGGATGCCGTCAATTTGCCCAAGGTGCACCACAGGCACCCCGACCGTGAACGCGGCATCGACGCCGGGCCGGTCGATCGCGTACGTGTTGCCGTACCGGGCGTTTGCGTAGACGACGTCGCCCGCAGCCTCGAATTTGCGCAGTTGCTCCGCTGTGCCCATCCGGTAGCCGGCGGCCTTGCCTGTTCCGACCTTGAGCCGCGCGAACTGTGTGTACTTAGAGTTGAGTTTGCTGAGAGCGGTGGTGACAGTGTCCTTGCCCGATGCTGGCGGGCCGTAGAGGATCACGCCTTGCTTCTCCGTCATCCGTACATCGCCCCCATCGCCTGCCGGGCCTGGTCCGCAAGCGTCACCGCGGTTCCCAGCCGGTTGTCGACGACCAGGTGTGGCACCGCTGGGCGCAGGCCAAGGTCGATGGTCGTCATGTACTCATCCCACCGCTGAAGCTTCCACGCGTCCCGGGCCGCTGAGCGGAATCCGATGTACTCGCGCATCGACTCCTCGTCGCAGCGAACCCACACCGGGAACACATCGACACCCATCGAGCCCGCGCGGTTGGCCAAGCGCTGCATCCAGTCCGGGTCGGTCATCTCGGAGATGAACGGCGCGGTCAACACCGTGGAGATACCGCACTTGATGTTGGCCATGGCCGACTGCATCAGGCAGTCGTACTCCACGGGCCGAACCTGTTCACGGTAGAGCTTGGTGTGCCGGTCGTTCGCGTCGCCGCCCAGCGCGACGAGGAGACGCTCCACCAGCGGGCGGGTGAGCGGGTCCTTGTCGAGCAGCGGCCAGCCGGTGAGCTGAACGAAGAAGCGGGCGAGCTCCGTCTTACCGCTGCCAGCGAAGCCGCCGACCAGGATGAGTACAGGACGGTGGGGATCGCCGCCCGTGTGCCGGCGCTTCCAGGCGTCGATGATCCGCTGCTGCAGGTCGAAGTGGTCGGCTTCCCCGGAGCCCGGCGCGATGCGATGAATAGCCCGCTCAACCGCCAAGACATGCGAGCCGTTAAGGCGGTCATCCATCGGCGTGAGCTTGAACGACGTCTCCTCACCAGGCAGGGCGGTGCGGAAGCCCAAGTCGGGCTCGGTGGCCCGGTACAGAAGACAGTAAGCGCGCCGGTAGTGAGGACCGGGATACACCTCGCCCTGCTCGTGCTGCCAGAGAGTCTGAGGATTCGCGGCGGGAATGCCCTTCAGCTTGGCCTGCTCAGCAACCTGACGGAGGCGCTCACCGGCCTTCTCCAGGGTCAGCCCGTGAGCCTCACGCTGCTCGCGCAGCTTGTCCGGACGCCAGCCCGCTCGGTGCTTTCCCACCCTGTGCCCCTCCGTGATCGCCATGGCCGTGAGCCTAGAGCTGGCCCCGCAAATCCCATGTGTACGCGGATGTTGAAAACCCGTGAACCCAGGTGTGCACGAGCTTCGACAAGCCGCTGTGATGTCCCGTTCCGCTCTCCCCGGATGTGATGGCTCCCACAAGAAGAGCAGGTCGAGGGGGCAGAGCGCAGTGAACGGTAAACCCAAGAGCGAGGGTCTTGGTGGGCAATCTCAGCGGATGGCAGCAGGCGACGAGGTGTCGGACTCACCCGTTACCTCCGTGCCACATGCCTGGACGGAGAATGTCTTCCCAGACCTCCAGCGGTCCGTCCTCGTCGGAGTAGACGGTGCGCAGGACGAGGACAGGCACCGGCACATCTGCAGGAATGTCGATTCCGAATTCCTCAAGTTCGTTGGTGGATGCCAGACGGGCGGTGCTTTGCTCCGGGCCCGCGATGACCTGCTTGCCGGTGCGCTCGGTGTACAGATCATGTCGAAACTTTGGCATTGGACTGGCATCGAGCAACTCAGGCAGCGACTCCAGCGCTCGAATATGGATGACGTTCAACGCCAACACGGTGGGCTTGCCGTCTCGCATGAACGTACGCCGTCGAAACACGATCTCGTCATAGAGCTCGATGCCGAGCAGGTTCGCAACTTCCGAGTCGGCACAGGAGCGCAGATCGGAGCGCGAGTTCACGTAGGTCTCCCGAGGCGCCAGAGGGCGGCCAGTGCGACGCAGCCGCTCCAAGCGAGCAGCGCCCGTCACGACCGTCGGCGGCGTTTCCGTTGGCCCCAGGACCGTGGTCCCGCTGCCTTGCGTGGTGCGTACGAGCCCTTCGGCCTCCAGGGCCTGATAGGCGCGGTGAACGGTCGCAGTGGCCCCCTTCCCCGCTTCGACCTGGGCTTGGACCGACGGGAGACGCTCTCCAGGCGCGTATACCCCTTCGTCGATCTGTGCCGCGATCTCGTCGGCGATCTGACGCCACTTCGGCAGTTGCTTGGGCGGGGGCATCGCGACTCCTTCGGGTTGATGGCACCAGTGAACCCCTTCTAGAAGACCTTGACAAGTCTTCTAGAAGGGTTCATGGTCGTACTCGTGCAGTTCGTCGCCTCGCAAGGGACGCCCTGACAGCACGACTGCAAGACCGCAGGAAGTTGTCCGCCTCGCAAGAGGGGGCCGGGATGTGGCACCAACAAACTCCCGGGTTCTCGACTCCCTGCATGTACGTCGCAGCGCTATGCGCTGTCCGTCCTCCAGGACGCCGGGCTTCCGGTGCGCCTGGTGGGTGGAGAGAGCACCGCGACGCAGCCCGTACCCCTCCGCACGCAAGGAGATTCCGCATGACCATCACGTCCGCGATGCCCAAGGCCAAGGAGCGGAAGCGCCGGATCCGGACGAAGCGGGTCAGCAGCCTCCCCGCCATCAAGCTCTCGCAGCTCCGGCCGTCGCACATCGACCTCCGCAACCCGCTCAAGGCCGTCCTGGTCTGCGTGGACTGCGGGACCTGGGTGCCCATCACCGGCATGCAGGGCACGGTTCAGAAGCTGGTCCCGCACCACACCGGCAAGGCCTACGTTGACGCCGCAATCCGCTGCCGGAGCAGCAACCGCCGTGTTGAGTTCGACATGACGATTCCCGAGTGGTGCCGGGCCTTGACCGACGCGGTCAAGGAAGCCTCCAGCCGCCAGTCCACCGCGGTGCTGCCCAAGGCATTCAGCCCGCAGACCGACCGGACCCTGCGGGCTCGTGCCGAGCGCACGCCGGCCGGACGCCGGGCCGATTGGAATGCGGTGCTGCCCCGCGTGGCCGACACGGACAAGAACCGCCGCTCGATCCCCGCCGGTGACGCTCCCACGGAGGGCCCCGCGGTCCCGCTGGACACGCTCCGCCCCCAGCGCCCCGCGCGCTGAACCCTGCACGAACCGCCACGGCCCTGGCCATCCCGCGATTGAGGAGGCCCGGGCCGTGGCTGCTCGTACACGGAGACAAGGAGGGACTTCGCATGGCTATCCCTACTGATCCGCGTACCCCCCAACAGCGCGTCGCCGTCCGACTGGAAGCGGCTCACCGGCAGCTGACCAAACCGGGCTTGAGCCGCCGTGACCGCGCTCGGGTCGCTGACCGCATTCACCAGATGAAGCAGGAAGCCAGCGACCTCGGTCACTGACCTTGCAGCCTGCGCTGCCCGTCGGCCACCACGCTCTCCGGGGTGATGACCGGTGGAGTGCGCAGGACGCACTCACGCGACGAACCCCCAGGGATGCCGCCCTGGGGGTTCTTGTCGCAGGTCACCCTGATGGAAGGACTCGACCTACATGACCAGCATGACACTCCCGGCGCGTGCCGAGACCCGCCCGCCGCTGCCGATTCGTCCAACCCCGCACGAGCGGGACGGCCGCCAGGGCGGCGCGGGCACGGGACGTCCGCACCCGCAGCAGTACATGACAGCACGCCGCAGCGCCGCCGACCTGGCGCGTGTGGAGAACGAGATCGGCCCCCGCCTCTCTGGCGCGATCTACCAGAACGTGGACGGGCGTTTCGAAGTTCTGGCAGTGGTCACCGACCCTGCCGACGCCGCAGCGCTGCTGCGCCGCGACAGTGCCCGGTGGGCGGTCATCGTCCGGGACACCCTGCGCCCGGACGGGCAGCCGTTCGCGGTCGGTTCGGTGTGGACGACATCGGACTACCTGATCCGTCCCGCCAGGACGGCGTACGCGCCGGCGGCCTGACGATCCGCCACGGTCCCTCTCCCGCCCGCCAGAGCGTTAGGGGTGGGAGAGGGGCCGTGGCTGGCCGTCCGGCCAGCCACACGGTGACAGCCCCGGAAGGTCAGAGCTCCGGGGCTGTCTGGTCAAAGGACACAGGAGGTCCCGTGACCACGACGATCATGACACGCTCCCGTCCCAGCTCAACAGACGTCGACGCGACGGATGCGCACCACCAGCTCGGGGAACTGCTGACGCGCATGGTGCGTGAGGCCGACGCCCGGATCGCGGTCGGCCGACGGGCGCGGCGCACGATACAGGAGATGGTGCCTGGCTATGAGCGTCAGCCGGTGCTCACCCTGCACCGGTCGGTGATGGCCGACGACGCCTGTCCGCTCTGCGGCCGGTGGAGCTGCAAGGGCAGCGATTGCCCGCCCGGGGCGGCACCCGCCCCGAGCACCACGGTCCAGGACGCGCGTAAGGCGGTGACCGCATGATCACCCGCCTCACCGAAGAGGAACGCAAGAAGCTCTCCGAGAAGGTCCGCGAGGTCAACAAGCAGTCGCAGCAGCGGCCCCGCTGACGAAACGGACCGATGCCTCACCGCATACACGCGGCCCGGGCGGCGCAGCACCGCGCTGCCCGGGCCGCCCTCGCTCTCGGCCCTGGCCATCCCCTCGCCCGTCTGCTGCTGGCTGCCGCCGCCGTGGCTGCCGCAGCGGCATGGGAAGCGGGATACCGCGTGGCCGACCTCCACCTCACCCGCCGGCACCACGAACGGATACCGCGTGCCTGACGATCTGTACCAGCGCTACCAGGCAGCCGCCCGCGCCCACCAGGTAGTGCCTGACGATCTGTACCAGCGCTACCAGGCAGCCGCCCGCGCCCACCAGGAGCACACCACCAGCTGCCCCCGTTGTACTGGCACCGCCCGCTGCTCCGAAGGCGCGCGGCTGTGGTCGGTATTCGAGCGGCTGCAAGACGCCTATATCGACCGCCAGCGCACCAAGCGCACCCGCTGAACCACTGCCTCAATCGACACCGCCACCTCTGTCGGTTGCCTTCTGCGCCCGTCCCGGCCCCGCCTTTGGCGGCGGCCGGTACGGGCGCGGCGAGGGGAGCCGGACAGCCCGGACCACAGTCGAGGGAGGCCACATGGCCACGACGATGACCCCGCTCCAGCCCAGTATGGAAGCCACCGCCCAGGCCGCCGCTTTCGCGATCTTCGGCAGCGACATCCCGCCGATCAGGACGGAGGACTACAGCGGCAGCTGGCGCACCACCCTCCACGTCATCGCGGAGGAGTGGGTGGGCGAGGGCCGCTTGGAGCAGCACGCCGCCCGCACCGCGACCGCGCTCAACGAGTGCAGCAGCGGGACGGCATCGGCTCGCCCCAGGCGCTCGCCGGCGGCAGTGCGCTCCAGCCGCTGATCGACCGGTGCCGCCATTTCGGCATCACCACCGACCGCCGACCTTGAGCGGCATGGCGCGCAGCTTCCCGAGAGCTGACTTCGCGCCCACCCGGCGCGAGCAGCACCCAGTTTCGCGCCCGCCCCGTGACGCTTCGCGAGACCGGCCGCCCGCCGCCCGGGCCGCCGGCCAATTCATGCGCGCTGAGCGGGTGGAGCCGGTGCCAGTTTCGTGATCGACCGACCGCACCGACCACCGCTTCGGGAACGCCGCCCCGCGTTTCGGGAGCAACCCCCGCCATTTCGCGCACACCCTGAACGACCCCCTCCGGAGGCCCCCATGACGATCACCGACTGGCCGCGAACCGCGGCTGAACCCGACCCCGATACGAGCGCACCGGCCGCCGTTTCGGGAACACCCCAGCCGGTTTCGCGGACACCCGGCACCGTTTCGGATACGCCGGAGTTCGTTTCGGAGACGGAAAGCGGAACCGGAACGGACGCCTCCCCGGCGAAGCTCACCGGCACCCAGAAGTGGACGACCGGAGCGATCGTCATCGCCGCGCTCGCCCTCGCGGGCATCGGCCTGTACCTGTCCTTCGAGCACGTCGCGGACTTCGCCTACAAGGAGCTCCGCTTCGGCTCGCTGGGCAAGGGCCAACTGTTCGCGGTCGGCGTCGACGTCGGCATCATGGTGATGATCGCGGTCGACCTGCTGATGGCCTGGCTCAAGCGCCCCATCAGCTGGATTCGCTACCCGGTGTGGCTGCTGACCGCCGCGACCGTCGTCCTCAACGCCGCCTCCGGCGCCCCGGAGGGCGCCTGGAAGCTGCTGGACTACGTCGCGGCCGGCGCCCACGGCGTCGTTCCGGTCCTCTTCATCACCGTGGTGGAGCTGGGCCGTGACGCCATCGACCGCGTTGTCCGCCCTGAGCAGGTCGAACGGGACTCCATCCCGTGGCTGCGGTGGATCCTCGCCCCCGTCGCAACCGCCCGTATCTTCCGCAGGATGCGGCTGTGGGGCGTCACCTCCTACCCGGAGATGATCCGCCGCGACCAGCAGCTCATCGCTTACGAGCAGTGGCTCAAGCGCAAGTACAAGGGCGACATCTCCCAGGCGTCCGAGGATGAGCTGCTGCCGATGAAGATGGCCCCTTACGGCTACACCGTCGACCAGGCCCTGGCCATGCCCGATGAGCAGGAACAAGCAGCTCAGGAGCGTGCGGAGGAAGCCGAACGCCGCCGCCTGGACGCGGAGACGCGCAGCGAGGTCGCCAAGGCGGAGTCCGAAGCCGAGCGGCTGCGAGCCAAGGGCAAGGTGGAGGCGGTCCGCGCGGAGGTCGACGGCCAGACCGGCCAGGCCCGCGCCCACGCCCGAGCCCAGGTCAGCGCCGCAGAGCGGGCCGCCGCTCTGGAGCAGGAGGCGCTAGACCAGGCCGTCATCGCCGAAGCCCGCGCCCGTGAGGCGGAGGCGGAGCGCAAGGAGGCCGACGAGCGCGAGGCGAAGGCCGCCGCTGATCTCCGCGCGGCGGAACTGGAGCGCCATGCAGCCGAGAAGCGGAAGGAAGCAGCGGACGCCGACCGGGTCGCCGCAGCGGAGGCTCAGGCGATCGAGACCCAGGCCATCGCCGAAGCTCGCGAGGCCGCTGCCGAAGCGAACCGGCGTGCTGCCGAAACGGAGAGGGCCGCTGCCGAAACGCAGCGCGCCACCGCCGAAGCTGCCCGCAAGAAGGCGGAAGAGGAGCGCCTCGCGAAGGTCGCTCTTGCTGATGCCGCGCGTGCCGAGACGGAAGCCGCCGAAGCCGAGCGGGCTGCTGCCGAAACGCGGCGGGCTGCCGCCGAAATCGAGCGGCGCGCGGTCGAAGCCGAGGACGTTGCGAAGCTCAAGCCGCGCGAGCGGGCGGTCCGCAAGGTCGCCCGGATGATCCTCGCGACCGGCGGCGAAGCCGACCGGGTGCCGCTGGCCGACATCCAGCACGAGCTGGCGGTCACCTCGCCCGGCACCGCGTCGGAGTACCGCCAGGAGGCAGCCGAGCTGCTCGCCGGCGGCTACCGCCCCTGACCACGCACGACGGACTGTCCGACGGTTTCGCCGGCCCCCGAACTGCTGTCGACAGCTCGGGGACACGGCGAAGGCGCCGAGACGCCAACCCGCAGCTTCCCACCGATCCGGATCACCCCACCACCCCGAGGAGAAATCCCAGATGAGTAAGGACATCGCCACCCGGGTCATGACCGGTGTGCAGGCCCTGGCGCTGCCTGGGCAGCGTGAGGGCTGGCAGGCACAGCACCGCGGCTCCCTGCTGACCGACGCGCAGACCTACGACGCTCTCGCCGACGCTATCCAGGCCGACCTCAAGGCCCGCCGTCTGGACGGTGACCTGCCCTGGGGCATTTCGGCTGCGGCCCGGGCCCGTAAGCGGGTCAAGCCGCTGAGGGAAGCCGCTCGGGCCATGCGGCAGGCCGCGAAGGCCATCAACGGCACGGTCGCCGCCTATGAGGAGACACAGCCCGAGGTGGTCCTCCAGCGTCGGGAGGACAAGGCGCTGCGCAAGATGCAGCGCAAGCAGCAGCTCGGTGCCACCGCCCACAACAGCGCGCAGGCCACACTGCAGCGGCTCGCCCCCGCCGACAGCGAGGACGGCCAGGCCGGTGCGCCGAAGCTTCTGGGTGACTACTTCGGCGGCAACAACCGCCAGCAGCGGGGCGCCTGATGCCCGCTGCGATGTCGCCGCGCAAGGCTGCTCACTGGAACGCCCGATTCGAACAGGCCAGCGCGGCAGGCGAGAAGGGCCCGGAGGAATTCTTCCGGGTCTGGCTCGACCTGGTGAAGGTCTCCGCTTTGCAGAAGGTGAAGCGGACCGGCGACCACGCCCCCTTCAACGCCCTGTCCGCCGAGCTGGAACGGCTCTACCGGGATCACTGCCAGTAATCGTCATCGTCATCATCATCACCGCCGAAATGAGGGTTGACGGGGGTCCCAACCAGGCGTACGCGTACGCGTGCGAGGCGGCCCCCTTCCCTCACCGGCAGTTACCAGGAGAGGAGGGCGCGTGTCCGACGACGACAGCCCGGACAACGTGGTCTCACTGCCCCGGATTGGCTCCCCACCACCCCCGCCCGTCCCTGCGCCGCCGGCCCTCGACGGCGACCAGGACCCCCCTGCCGCCGGGGACGGTGTTGTTCGAATCAGTGCCTTCGACGCGCCCGCCGTGCCGCATACACCGCCCCCGCCGGATGCGGTGCCGGCGGCCCTGCGCAGCGACGGACTCAGCGAGCCGCATGCTCCCGGCGACGCCGGACCACCGCGCACCGGAGCGCTGTCCCTGGCCGCCATCCTCGCTATCGCTCTGGCCGCGTTCGAGGGTCTGCAGACCTGGATCCAGGAGTCCGGGCCGCGCCGGGCGGAGGCAGCAGCGCATCAGCGCGAACTGGAGTTGCTGGCGGCGAAGGCGACCGCGGACGCCACCCGGCACCACGCGGAAGCCGACCGCGAGCACGCCCGTGGCCGCCGTATCCCCTCCAGCCACGACTACGGCCGCAGCGCCCTCGGACGTGGCTCAGGCGGCACGGGACGGGGTGCAGGCGGCATCGGCCCAGGCAAGGGCGGAACGGGCCGCGCAGGGCCGCACAGCGGCTCCACGCACCGCTCCGGAGCAGGCCCCGGCGGCCGGCCGTCTACCGGCACCGGCCGGAGCGATGGCCATGCGGGCATGGGGCTAGGCTCCCGCCGGAACGGTCCCGGGGCTCACCGAAACGGCCCGGGCTCGCATCGAAACGGCTCCCTGCGGGACCGAAACAGTGGCGGGGGCAGCCGAAACGACGGCGGCTCTCGGCGAAAGGACGGCTCTGGGAGCTCCGGCGGAACCAGCGCCCGCGGCCCCGCCGGTTCGGGCAGCGGTCGCGGGAGCGCGGGCACGGATGGGAGCGGACACCGTTCCGCGCGCCGCGCCGTCGCGGACTGGTGGAGCAAGGGAAAGAAGCTCCGTGACACCGGCCCGGGTGCGAAGCACTCCGGGGGCAAGGGCAGTAAGGGCGGATCCGGTGCGGCGGACACGAAAGCCGCGCTCCGCAACGCGGTCAAGGCGAGCAAGCCGGGGCCGACGTTCTGGGAAAAGGCCGGCGACCGGATCGAAGAACGGTGGCGTAAGCGCCGTCCCAGCACTAACGCCCCCACCACCGGCGCGGACGGCAAGGACGGCAGCGCCAAGGGCCGCAACAGCCGCACGGGCAACGACGGCTGGACACCGCCCGGTAACCGCGGCGGTTTCCGCGAGGCTGTTTTTGACGCCGTGAACGACCGGTGGAAGAAACGGCGCGAACGCTGGACGGCCGACGGCGGACCGCGTCCCAAGCCGAACCCGTCCACGTCCCGAAAGCGCGGGAGTTCTGAGCGTGCCACCAACCCGGGGCCCTCCTCAGGCCCCGGTCCGGGCACGCCCGGCCCGGACGGCACCCGTGGCCACCCCGGATACGGGCAGGCACGGTCCTCGCCGTTCGACGCCGACACCGAGCCCCGCGTCACGATCACCGTCGAACAGGTCGACCCGCCGGGCGCCCACGCCAAGCGATGGGAGCCCGACGCGATCAGCCCCGCCCCCAAGGCACTGCCCGCCCAGAGCCAGCCCGCCCTGCCCCGCGCTCCGCAGCGACCGGCCGGGCCCCGCCCCGGCACCACTCGCAGAAAGGACCCCATCCCCATGCCCGCTGCATCGTCCGGCGCTGTGACACAAATGAACACTGCCGTCGGCATGGCCGGCGAACACCTCACCGAGATCACCCTGGACGACGTCCTCAAGGTCCTTACCCGGCTGACCACCGACGGCATGGAGACCCACGACGACGCGGTGAACCTGGCCGGCAGGGCCAGGAGGCTGCTCGCCGAGCTGGAACAGATGACGGACGACCTGGCCCGCACACACAACGTGTCCGGCCCGCGCACCAAGCGAGCCATCGCTGGCCTGATGGAGAGCGTGGCGGACATGGCCGCGACGGTGGAGCGACTCGCGCAGGCCGCTCTGGCTGCCGCCGAAGGCGCCGAAGCGGAGGAGACGGCGATGGCCAGGGACTACCGGCCTACGCAGGACGCGACCGCCGACGCCGGGCTGCACACGCCCAGCGCCCGCATCCACAACGAAAACTGACGAGAGGAAGCACAGTGCTCATCGGCATGGAAGGCGACAGCAACGGATACCTCGCGCTGGTCGCAAAGTTCCGCGCGCTGCGGAAGGCCGCCTCCGGTCTTATGGAAGAGTCCGAACGGCTCGCCCAGCGCATGCGCGCCAATGCCAACACGGCGACCCGACTGGCCGCGCTGAGCGCCGCCGCGCACGTCGACTCCCAGCACGTCGCCGCGATCGAGGACGTCGCCGGCCTGTTCAGTTCGGTGGCCGGCAGGTGCACAGGCCTGGCGGGCGCCGCCGACACCATGCACACCGCCGCAGGCCACCTCCACAGCGAGCACCAGGCGGAGTACGGCGGCATCCACGCGGCCGTGACGTCCTCCCGGGCGCGCCAGGCCAAACCCGGCTTCTACCGGCAGAACTGACCCGCCCTTCACGTCCCACCAGCGGGGGCCGCGCCTGACACCGGGCGCGGCCCCCACCCATATCCCGAGAACGGGGACCACCTATGACCGAGACGACCGCAACCGTCCAGCTGACCGCCGACGTGATCTGCATCCGAGGCGGCGACATGCTGCTCATCGAACGGGCTTGGCCGCCCTACGAAGGACTGTTCGCCCTGCCGGGTGGCTACGTCGAGCCCGGAGAGACCTTCCGCGCCGCCGCCGTGCGGGAACTGCGGGAAGAGACCGGCGTCCGCATCGCCGAGGACGACCTGGCCCTGGTCGGCGTCTACGACCGCCCCGACCGCGACCCTCGCGGCCGGTTCGTCAGCGTCGCGTACATGGCCACCGTCCCGGACGACGCCACCGCCCAGGCCGGGGACGACGCCGCCGCTGTGCGGTGGACACCACTGGCCACCTTCCATGACGCCCTCGCCTTCGACCACAGCCAGATCGTGGCCGACGCACGACACCTCCTCGCCGGCGGAAACGACCCCGGCGAGCACTGACACACCTCTGGCCTCGCTGGATGCGGCACCGCCCCGCCCGGGACGGTGCCGCATCCAGCACGCCCAGCGGCCCCAGCCACCGCACGGAAGGAACCTCACTGATGAGCACGCTGCCCACCCGAGCCAAGGCAGAGATGGCCGCCTACGGGGCATCCGCCGCCGCCCTCGCCTACGTCCCCTCCATGGAGCTCCTGCCCGCCAACGCCACCGCCGCCGCGATCAGTGGCGGCTGCGTGTGGTGGCTCTACCGCAAGGTCAAGACGAAGGACTTCCGCCGCACGATCCGCACCGCCCAGCGCGTGCTGGGACCGGTCACCGGCGGCGCCGTCTACGCGGCAGCCGCGATCGTCCCCGGCCACACCTGGTGGGAGCCGGTCGCGGCCCTGGCATGGGGCGGCCTCATGTCCGCAGCCCTGCCCATCACCCGCTCCACCTGGGCCCCGCCCGCCACCATCATCGCCGCCTACCCGCCCGGTTTCCGGGGCCTGGTCATGCAGATGTGGGACACCGCCGAAGTGGCTCCCGGCACCTGGCTGGAGAACATCGAGCAGACTGTCTCCCCCCAGTATCCGGACTTCACTGCCGACGTCGTGGCCCCGGCCGGAAAGCCGGTGCCGCGCATCGACCTGGTCGACGTCGCCGCCTGCTTCGGCTACCCCGTCGGCTGCGTCGCCCTGGACGAGATCCCCGGCACCGGCCCGGGCCGCCTGCGCCTCACCGTCGCCCCCACCGCCCGCCGCGGCGGCGGCAGCATCGAGGAGATGTGGGCGGCCAAGGTGGCCCGCCCAGGCGGAGCCATCCCCGGAAGCGAGATCGTCCGCGTCGAGCAGCTGCCCGCGCGCGCAGACCTCCCCGCCCGCGGCATGATCCTCGCCCAGGTCGACGCGGGCGAGGTCGCCCGCATCAACCACGCCCAGCTCTGCTCCGCATTCGGAGTCGAGCCCGAAGAACTGCGCCTGGTCGCCGAATCACGCGGCCGTGAGGCGCTGGTGACGCTGTACGACTCGGCACCGCTGAAGGGAGCACGCCGCGCCACCCGCGAGCTGCTCACCCTGGACGCCTACGGCCGCTACACCATCGGCACCGCCCACGACGGATCCAACGCCAAGGTCCACATGCAGTCCGCGGCCGGCACCCTGCACGGCTTCCTCGTCGGCGTCACCGGCTCCGGCAAAACCGTCGCCCTGGCGCTGATGTGCGCAGCGTGGGCACTGGCGGGCCTGACGAACTGGGTGACCTCCGCACGCCCCGACGCGCAGATGAGCGCAGTCGGACGGCACATCGACCGCCAGAGCGCCGGCCCGGTCTTCACCTGGTGGATGCTCAAGGCCGCCATCGCCCTGATGGACATCCGAGGCCAGATCAACAGCGAGGTCGGGCACGACTTCTCCGCACACTCCCCCTACCCGGGCCTGGTCCTGGTCCTCGACGAGTTCAACTCCCTCGTCGGCGACGATGCCTTGGGTGACGACATCGCCCACATGACCGACGTCCTCGCCCGCGAAGGCCGCAAATTCGGCATCGGCATCGTCTTCGCCGGCCAGTCCCTCAACCTGTCCAAGCTCGGCGGCGAAGCCTCCCTGCGCGACCAGGTCCAGGGCGGCATCGGCGTCGTACTGCGCATCGCCGCATCCTCCGGCGGCATCGCCGCCCGGCAAGCCACCGGAGGACTCGCCGGAGACGTCGACCTGGCCGACATCCCTGACCGGTTCAACGCCTCCACCTCACTGATGGACCGCATGCACGGCATCACCGACGACGCACCCGGCGAGACCACCCAAGGCGTCGGCCACACCGTCACCGGCTCCACAGCGACCATGATGCGCACCCTGTACGTCCACCTGCCCAAGGACGGCAGCCCCGACGGCCTCGGCGACATCTTCCCCGCCGACGGCTCCATCAACTGCCTCACCGACCGCGAGACCGACGCCCTGACCGAGCTGGGCCTGTGGCACGACTGGACCATGCCGCCGCCCTCCAAGAACGACGACGGCGAGGGCGCCGTACTGCCCCCGCAGTCCAGCGGGATCGGCTCCTTCGACCCGCCCGCCATCAAGCCGAAGAACCGCACCGTCAAGGACAAGGTCCTCGCCGCGGTCGACCGGCAGATGACGGCCAAGGAGATCCGCGCCCAGGTCGATGCCGCAGCAGGGAGTGTCCGCAACGCCCTGTCCGACCTGGTCGCCGAAGGGCGTCTCCACCAGGTCGACCACGGCGTCTACGCGCCTGTCGACCAGGACGCCACGACTGCTGTCGAGCAGGACGGGCAGGCAGCTCAGTCGGCCTCCGTCCCGGATGGGGTGGACGGCGCCCTCGTGGTTGAGGCCGCCAGTCTCGTCATCAGCAGCCAGTTCGGCTCGCAGTCGATGGTGCAGCGCAAGCTGCGGGTCGGCTTCGCCCTCGCCGGGCGCCTCCTGGACATCCTGGAGGAGCGCGGCATCGTCGGCCCCGCCGACGGCAGCAAAGCCCGCGACGTCCTGGTCGCCCCGGACGTTCAGGACGACGTTCTGCGCGAGCTGCGCGCCGACTTCGTCCTCGCCACCGGCGACTGACTTTTCGCCCCCCCATCGTCGCCCCCAGCACACCGCCGGGGGCGACGGCGTCCCGCCTGGCATCCGTCCGGGCTACACCACCTCACCCCGCCCCATGGAAGGAATCACCCCGTGATCGTCTCCGTGTCCGCCGCGCTGCTCCTGGCCGTCGTCGTCATCGTGCTGCTGCGCCAGCGCGCCGTCGGTATCGGCTCCGCCCTCGCGTGCACCGCCTTCGGGTTCTGCCTCGCCTCCACCGGCATCGCCCCAGCCATTGAGGCGTTCCTGGCCGCCCTTACCCGTCTCGCCACGCTGGTCTGACGGGAGACTCCGATGGCCGCCTCATCCCACACCGCGCCCGCCCGGACCGACCAGCAGACGAGCCCGGCACCCGCGACCGGCGCCCTGAGCCTGGACGCACGGCTGGCCGCTGCAGAGGCGGCCATGACCGTCCGACTGGACGAGGCCGCTGTCGCACACGAAGTGCGCACCGCCCACATCGACACCACACCCGTCGACCTTGCTGACGTCATCACCGTGCCGCTCACGCCGACACTCCAGCCGCAGCCCCAGCAGCTCCCCGCCACTCCGGTCGCCGCTCTCCTCGAGCGGGCCCGAGCCCGGATGGAAGCCGACGGATGGTGCGCAGGGGCGCTGACCGACGACAGCGGCGCCGTCTGCCTGCTCGGAGCCATCCGTAAGGAAGCCAGCGGTGACCGCGGCCTGGAGGCCGACGCCGCATCCGTCGTGCTGGACGCCATCCGCCGCCGTTTCGGCGACCACGTCGACTCGGTGCCGTCCTTCAACGACGCTCACGGCTCCGGCCGCATCCCCGCACGCATGCTGGGCGAAGCCGCCTCAATGGCCGACGCGCAGGGCCGGTAACCCGCCCGGACCCGTCAGTCCAGCTCGATGACGAGCCGCCCAAAGTCGTCCACCCAGGCCGGATAGACGTACCCACCAACTACGGCACGGTTCACGAACACCTCGACGTCCGCGTCGGTGTCGATGACCAGCACCCCGTCATCGTCCGTGAACGCCTGCCACGTCACACCGTCCGTGTCGATCACCGCGTCGAAATCGACCACCGGCGGATCACTGCGAAACCAGCCCATCACTCCCCCTGCCGCCCTGCCTGCGCGCGCACTCCAGCCTGACGCACCCGCCCTACCCACACCAGCCATGGAGACAAGCCCGATGCTCACCCCCCGCCCCCGCCGCCGGATCGGCCGGCCACGCCCGCAGCGCCCCGGCCCCCGCTACCCGCAGTGCCCCCGCCGCCCCTCCCCCGCCTGGGAGCCGCGGTGACGACCCGCACCCGACGCCGACGCACCACCACGCATCCACGCGCCGCGCACGGATTACCCGAATACGACTGGGGGACCGCACCCACCGAGCAATTGGCTACGCGCCGCCAACTGCGCGCTGCGGGACTGCGCCCCGGCGGGCAGGAGCCCGTCGCGCTCCTGCGTTGCAAGGCATGCGCAACGCGCCCATATCGCGCGTGCTCCCGCGCCGCCTACCTCTACCGCGTCGACCTGGCCCTGCCCGTGCGACCGATGACGCTCGCCAAAGAGGCCGCGCTCGACAAGGCCATGGCCGCGCGAACCACCTGCCCGCTCTGCCGACGGCGCTACCACCACGTCCTGCCGCTGCGCACCCTCGGCTCCTGCCTGGAGTGCCACGACGGCACCCCGGCCGACCCTGCCACCTACATCGCGCCACCTGACCACGCCCAGGCCCTGGCGGCCTGACCGTGAAAGGACCTCCTCGCATGCCGGCATCGTCTACGCCGCTCACCACGGGCCAGACCACAGACAAAGAGCTGGACGCAGCCTGCGCCGCAGTCACAGGCGAGATCGCCCGTACCGACGGCAAGGCGTCGCTGCTACTCGCTTTCAACGGCGCCGGCCTCGCTGGCCTGACCACACTTGCCGACCACGACCTGCCCGCCCACACCATCGCGGCGGGAGCCCTCGCCTTCGTCGCCCTCGGCACGGCGGCAGTGCTGCTGCTCCTGGTCGTCAGGCCCCGCCTGCACGGCCGCGACCGAGCGTCCTTCCCCTACTGGGCACGCCTGACCGAAGCCGAGATCCGCGCTTGCATGACCAGCGACACACGCGCCGCCCGCATCCGCGTCCTGTCCGGCATCGCCGTGGCCAAGTTCACCCAGCTGCGGCGTGCTGTCGACTGCACCCTCGCAGCGCTGGCTTTCCTCGCTCTGGCCGCGATCAGCGCCCCGCTCTAACAGAGTCCCAGGGCGGTCGCAGTAAAAGGGCCGGTGCGACCGCCTCGAGCGCTGACGCCATCGTCACAAAACGCCAGCACCTTCCAGCATGACTGCTGCCCGGCCCCGGCCTGGCACGGACGCCCCACACGGCAAGAGGCGCACCCCCACCAGAGCCTGGACAGCCCGGAGATGCGCCTCTCTCATTCCGCCCGCACGGGCGAGAACGGAGATCCATCATGCCCGCTACCGCCGCCTTACGTCAGCGGCCGCGCACCTTCGTCATCGCTGCGGCCGCCGTGCCGCTCGCCCTGGCGATCCTCGCTGACGACGTCCGGGTACGGCGCCATCTGGAGGCCGCACGCCGGGACCCGCTCACCGGCCTCGCCGACCGGCCGGCCCTCATGTACCGCATCACCCGCCTCGCCGCCACACACCGCGAGCAGCTGCACGTCCTGGTCGCCGACGCCGACGGGCTGAAGACCGTCAACGATGACCTGGGCCACGCCGCCGGCGACATGCTCATCGCCGCCGTCGGACGCCGCCTCGGCACGTGGGCAGCAGCGCGCGGCGGCCTTGCCGCACGTCTGGGAGGCGATGAATTCGCTGCCGTCGTGCTGCTGCCGCCGACCACGACCGTTCGGGAAGTCACCGCGCTGCGCGACCAACTGGCGCGGCCCGTCACATGCGGAACAGAGATCCTGAGCCCGGCGGTGTCCATCGGGACTGCCCGGGCCGCCGACCTGCCCGACGCAGCAGACGCTTCCCGCATCCTGCGCGGCGCGGACATGGCCATGTACCGGGTCAAGACCCGCCGCGAGCAGTGCGGCTACGTAGCCACACGCCACGACGCCTACACGCCCTCGGTCCATGGCCGCCGCCCGGGCCGCCCCGGCACCCACCTCCCGGTCGGGTGACCACCCAGGCCCGCAAGACCGCCCGGACCCTCGCCGACTTCGCCGGCGACGTACCCGCCCCGGGCGCCCTCCTGGACTGGCGCCACCACCTTCACTACCAGTGGCCCGCACCGTGCGTCCTGTGCCGACGCCCCACACCACTGCGCTCCCACGACGGAGAAGCCGCACACAAGGTCTGCGCGGAGCAGTGGATCACAGCCCACAACACCGAAGCCCTGCGCACACACCGCTTCGTGTCCGACCGCCGCACCACATCGAAACCCAACCAACACGCCTGACCGGCCCGCGATTGGAGACCCATGGGCACCACCGTCCAGCGCATCCCGTTCCCCGCGTCCGCAAGCCCGACCGCCTGCCGCCGCAACCCCCGCATATTCGACGTCGTCCGCGGCGAAGCCACCGATCCGGCCGCAGCGAGCCGCATCCAGAAGGCCAAAGCAGCCTGCCGACACTGCCCGATCGCCACGGACTGCCTGCGATGGGCACTCACCAACCCCGACCAGACCCCCACCAACGTGTGGGCAGCCACCACCGCAGGCGAACGCACAGTGCTGCGCACACGCCTGGCCCGCCGCCTCGGCCCCCACTGGATGGACGCCCTGACTCGGACCGTCAGCTGAGCCAATGCCACCAGGGCCGGTGACCCCGGCGCCACCATCACAGGCAGATGAGTAGCACTACGAAGGCCGTGCTCCCCCTTGCAGAGGGAAGCCGGGCCGCACAAAGGGGCCCCCGTCGTCCCGGATCAGTTCCGGGCGGCTGGGGCCCTTTTTTGTTGCCCCTTGCACGGGAAGTTTGTTGTCCGCGGACAACAAACCAGCTGCTAGCTGATCAGCGTGGTCACGTAGTTGGCAACGGTTTCGGCGGCATCACCGAGGGCGGGGATGCCCACGGTCTTGCAGTAGTGGACGCCCATGTCGACGGCCTCCCACAGGGCTGCTCCCGCGAAGGCGTAGAACGTGGCACCGGTCGGGGCTACCGGGTCAGGCAGCCAGTGCCGCGGGGGGTGGTACTCGCTGTGCTGGGGATTCTCCCCCGCCGGCCTGCTCCCGCGGGCCTTCCGTGTGACAAGCTTGAACACGGCATGTCCTCTGCTCTGCTGTGGTGGATGGTGCTGGAACGGGCCCTTCCACCGGGGTTTTCGACGCCCGCCGGTGTGGGGCCCGTTGCTATCCAACTCCTAGAGCCTGAAGAGCTTGTGCCGCTTGATCAGTCGGTTGTACGAAGCACAGCGCGCAGCCATGCCGTGACGGCACCCGGCACCGCGCCGATCACGGCCAGCAGCACCGAACCGGCTTCTGGGTGCAAGACATTGGTTGTAAGAAGCAATGCAATGCATCCGATCACTCCCACGACAATGAGGGACGTCCAGGTGAGTACGACGGTGTACGTCCCATCGCGGCGGCGCTGATGCTGCATCATCTGCTGCGCCCGCTGCCTGATCCGTTCGCGCGGAATCGCCTCGACTTCCATTCAGAAACCTCCTCCCTTCTGCATGTAGCGGTTGAACAGGGCCTGGGCAGCCGCAGCTGAGGCGGCGCCTGCCGTCCGGTCGATCTTCCGCTCGATGCGAGAAGTCATCGGCCCGACGGAGTTCTGGTTGACTCCCATGCGCTTGGAGGTCAGGTCGACAGGCCAGCCGTAGACCCGGCGAGCCTCGTAGACGTGCAGGGCTTCGTTGACACGGGGATTGTCCTCACCACGCGCCTTGCGGCGGCCCTCTTCGTCAATGGCCAAGATCGCCTTCAGCGCGGCCAGCTCCTCCGCACTCGCCACGTCTTTGAAGAGCCTGACGTAATTCGCCGTGTACCAGGAGTCCGGCTCCCATCGCGCCGGCACTCGGCGCAGGGCACGAACCGAGTACTCCTCCACGAGTTCGAAGAGGTGCAGGCGAGGATCCCGCTCGTACAGCATCCAGCCCGCCTCGAGACGGGCGAAGGACTTCTCGACGATGTCGACGGTGTCAGTGCGAGGGTCCGAACAACAGGTGAAAGCCCGCACTAACGCCTCGCCGTAGTGCGCGGTCAGCACCTCATCCTGAGCTGCCTTAATCTCGGGCGTCAGATCGTATTCGGGAAGCCTCCGCCTCCGTTGGTTCAAGTTGCGCCCCAGCACCCGTGTCCTCCTTGTCCGGTCTCCCCCAATCACGGTCGCAGAGAGACGGACAAGCGTTGTCCGCCAAGTCCCGCCTTGCACAAGAGACGATGACCGCCGATGGCCGTGCGGTTCGTTGTCCGCGGACAACGAACCGCACCATCTGCAGACCGGACTAATCGGCGTGTAGCGCGGCAAGCCCCGCACAAGACGATCCTTGAGGGTGAGTAAGGTAGCCGCATGACCGCTCCCTACGACCCGAACGATCGGGAAAAGGTAGTCGCGAAGCTGCCTGTGCAGCTACGCCGTGAACTCAAGATCCGGGCCGCCGAAGTCGGCATGGACATCCAGCACGCCGTCACCGCCGGCGTGAAGGCATGGCAGAAGACGGACAGCCACCCGACCGTCGATACCGCCGGTGGCTCCAGCTTCTCCACCTACCTACCCACGGGCCTGTACGCGGAGCTCAAGGTCAGCTGCAAGGCCCGCGGCCTCACCTACAACCAGGGCATGGCCCAAGCCATCCGCGGATGGCTCGACGCCACCCCGTCGCCGCGACGTGCGACCCCCAACATCACCGGCACTCGCCGCCTGATCATCGGCAACCAGAAGGGCGGCGTCGGCAAGACCAGCGTGGCGGCCGGAGTCGCCACGGCGCTCGCAGAGAACGGCAACAAGGTCGTCCTCATCGACTTCGACCCGCAATGCCACCTCACCCGCCAACTTGGCCACCAGATTCTCGACATCGAAGAGCCGAGCCTGGCCAAAGTCATGCTGGGCGAGACGAACCAGGACATGCGCAGCCTCCTAGTCCCGATAAAGGGCGGAGACTTCGAAGACCGCCTGTGGCTGCTCCCCGGCTGCAAGGACGCATTCCTTCTGGACGCGCGACTCGCCACCAGCCGCCACGTCCGTATCCGCGAGACGGCGCTGGAGAAGGCCCTCGAACCGCTCGAGGAAGACGTCGACTACGTCGTCGTCGACTGCCCGCCCAGCTTGGGCTACGCGATGGACACCGCCCTCTACTACGGACGTCTCCGTTCTGGCGAGGAACCCAACTCCTCCGGCATCGTCATCGTCGTCCTGGCGGAGGACTCCTCCGCCGACGCCTACGACATGCTCGACGAGCAGATCCAGGACCTCGCCGACGACCTCGACATCGACATCCCCAGCCTCGGCTTCGTGGTCAACATGTACGACAGCCGCAAGGGCTACGTCGCCACCTCATCCCTCGACAGCTGGAGAGAGATCGGCGAACCGCGCGTCCTCGCCGTCATTCCCGAGCTGAAAGACCAACGCGAGGCCGTGCGCGTCAAGAAGCCACTACTCGTGCACGCCCCCTACGGCGAACAAGCCGAAGCCATGCGCAACCTGGCCCGGGAGATCAGCTGATGAGCAAAGAAGAGGAACTCGGCAAGGGCGCATCTTTTGGCCGCAGCCGCGACCGCCGCAGCGAACGCGGCCGCGCCAAGGCGCTAGCGCAAGGCGACATCCCGCCCTACACACTCGTGCGCCTCCCGCTAGACGAGGTCGCCTCGACCCCGCTCAACCCGCGGCGCCGGTTCGGCACCGACGAAGACCTCACCCGCTTCGGCGAAGAGCTCCGCGCGGCCCAGCTCCACGCATGTGTCGCCGTCAGTCGGTCCGCCTACTTGAGCCTGTGGCCAGACCACGCTGCTCGCCTGGAACCATCAGCGCAACACGTCCTCGTCAACGGCGAACGCCGCGTGCGCAGCGCCCGGCACGTCTCCCTAACCCACCTCGACTTCGTCATCCGTGACGACCTCGCCGCAACGCGCGAGACGTTCATCAACCATGTTCTTCGGGAGAACCTTTCCCGCGAGAACTTCGACGTCATAGAACGCGCACACGGCGTCAAATCACTCGTCGAAGCGTGTGCAGAGGAAGCAGGGCCACGCGGAGCCCAAACCCGAGCTGCCGACCAGCTCGGACGCGACAAGTCCTGGGTCACGAACCAGTTGATCCTCCTCGCCCTACCTGAAGAACTCCAAACCCGTCTCAGCGAGGGCACCCTTCCCGAGCGCGATGGTCGCGTCATGGCCAGGCACGCCAAGGACAACCCAGATCTCGATGTCGAAGGGCTGCTGGCCTACCTTGACGAGACCCGGCAAGCAGAGAAGGAGAAGAAGGCGAGAGCATCTGCCGCCCTGGCCTCCGTTGCCGAGTCCTCCAAGAAGGATGGAACTGAAACCCCCGCGATCCCGTCACCGAGTGCACCGGTGGACACCTCGAACGGGAATGAGGGCCTCGGCACGGAGGAACTAGAGACGAGTGGTTCGTTGTCCGCGGACAACGAACCGGCGTCGGCAGCCGAGGGCAAGTCGGAGCTCTTCGACGGCGACCCGCTCGAGCAGCTCGATGTCTTCCGCCGCAGGGCAGTCAGGTTCGCCAAGGAAATGACCGGCCTAGAGGAGACCTACCGACTGGCGTCCAAAGCGAACCCTGAGCTCGCAGAGTCGCACCTGAGGCAGATCCTGGAGCGACTGGATCGAGTCGGGCGCCATCTAGAACTCCGTCAGAAGCAGTCGCAGTAAGTTCAATAGGAGTACTGGAGCGGTGGGGGGTGTTGTCCGCGGACAACACCCCCCACCGCAGTGGGACCCGCGTTGTGGGTGGCGGTTGCAAGGCTTGGACTGGTGAATGGCGATGATCAGCTGCTGAACGGCCGGGTCTCCGCTGCGGAGCACGACGACCTCAACCCCGGTCCGCTCCCGTACCGGACCTGTGCCGAACTGGTCGGCGGGCCGCTGGACGGCCTACTGCAGTCGACGACGGCGTAGCCCTGCCCACTGAGCTGTCACGGTGGCCCGGCGGCCTCGCCCTTTACGATCCGCGTCCTGGCGAGCCCCGCGCGCAGGGTCCTGGCGTCAGCTGTCGCTTCTACTGCTCCGGCGACACACCCTGACGCCAGGCCCGATCACGGCGCCGCCGCCCCGACCACAGACCCGACCGTGCCTGGTCAGCGGGGTGCCACATCGCTACTCGCCGTCCGGGGCAGGGAGCTGGATTCCCCTGGTACGTCAGATCCAGTGGATGCGTTGCCGCGTCGGCAGCAGGCTGAATTCGAGGGTGCGCAGCCCGGATCCCTCGGTCAGGTGCCACGGTGCGATCATCCACAGACCGTCCCGGTCGGGGACCGGCTCGACGGGGTAGCCGGTCAGCACCAGGTCCCAGCGGTCCGTGATCCCGTTGTCGCGGTCGTCTTCCACTGTCACCGTGCCGAGCACTTTGTGCGGGAGCTCCCGTCCAGCCTGCTTGGCTGTGAAGTTCTCCGAGAGCTCCTTGATGGTGAAATCCTTCTGGAGGTAAACCTCCCGGCTTGTCTCGCCAGGCTCGATGAGGATGACGCCGGCAGCAGTGGGCCGCCTGTTCTCATCGGCCACGACCAGGTCGCCGTCGAATCGAGCCTGCACGCGCCGGTCGCTGAGGTTCTCCAGGACCAGGACCTGTTGCAGAACGAGACGGTTGGCGCCGTCCTCATCCGCGGGGAAGTGCCATGTGTGCCCTGTCGGCCAGGTGCTGCAGGGCATCCCGGCGGGTGTCCATGCCTGCGGCTCCCACGGCGGGGGAGTGAGCTTGAGGGTGACCACCGGCGCTTGCGAGTCGAGCCGGCCGCGGATGGCGTCGGCGTTCATGAGCTGGCTGACCTGCAGCGTTTGACGTGTGAGGTATGCCTGCCACGCGACGAAGCCGAAGGCCAGGGTGGTGCTGATCGAGCCGAGGGCCACCCAGAAGGTTTCTGACATGGCGGAGATTTTGGCCCCACCCCGCAGGGCAGCGCCCGGGGTTCGAGACGAATCGTTAGCCAGCTAGAGAAGGCCGCGCGCCGGTTGGGCAGGGATGGTTCCCCCTATAGATCGCCCTACAGTTCCCCCTACACTCTCCCCTACAATGATCAAGTGTTCGGGTTGGAGCATCGGTGCAGCTCAGCGTACGGATCCGGGCCTGACTAGCGCTTCGACAGCCCCTTACTCTCACTTACTGTCAGTGAGAGTGTGGTGGAGTGATCGTCTCGGGGCCGCTGGGTCCCAGTGACCGCCCGGCCCCTGGACGGCTCCGGTGCCGCATACGCCTGGCGGGCGCAGCCCGTCGCGTGGCCCGCTGCGGGGACGAAGAGACGGAGAGCGGGAGGGGATCGGGTGGGCGGGACGCGGCGGTGGCCGTATGGGTCGACGGCGCGGGTGCGTGCTCTGGTGCTGCTGGCGCTGGGGGTGGTGAAGGTGGCCACGGCCGCCCAGCTGCGCGCTCTGGTGCTGCCGGGGACGGCGGATGCGCAGACGGTGCGCAACGCGTGCAAGGACCTTAAGGGTGCGGGGCTGGTGGAGTCGGTCGGGTCGACCAGCCGCCTGGGCAAGGCCGGCCAGCCGGTGACCGAGCAGCTGTGGAACCTCACCACCGCCGGCCTTGCGGCGGCCGCGACCGAACTGGACCGTCCCGTCCGTGAGATGGGCGGCACCGCGCGGGACGCGGCGAAGGCCGGCGCCGGGCACGCGCTGAAGGTGACGGACACGATCGACGCGTTCCGCCAGTCCGAGCCGCTGCCCACCAAGCGGGTTGCCCGGACGCGGCAGCCCGGCGCCGCGGCCGCCATTCCCGCGCAGCCGGCGGCGGTGACGCGCCCGCCGGGGCTGGGGAAGCTGCGGGGCTGGACCACCGAGGTCGCGCTGCCCGTCGTGGGCACGTTCACCGCGCCCGGTCGGGGAAGCCTGCGTGCCGATGCCGTTCTGACCGCGCCCGAGGACGGTGTGCCGGTGCTGTTCGTGGAGGTCGACAACCACACCGAGCCGCCGGCCGCCGTCGCCGACAAGATCGCCCGCTACCGGAAGTTCTTCCAACGCTCGGCGATGGACCACCGCGGCCAGGACGTGCCGCTGTGGTCGACGCTGTGGGAGGACTCCGGCCGCGGAGGCTTCCCGCCCGTTGCGCTCGTGTTCACCAAGCCGGTCGGCCCACGCGTCATGCAGGAACGCATCGGGGAGGTCGGCCGCCTGTCACAGGAGCACTGGCAGGGCCGCTGGCACACCGACTACACCAGCCCCGAGGGCAAGCGCGACGGCTACCGCGACTACGACGGCACCGTGCCCGTGCTCGCCACCACCCTGGCCCTGCTCGCCGAAAAGGGACCGCGCGGGCCGGTGTGGTGGCGCTACGGCCACACTGCGGTCGAGACCCTGGAGCAGGCCCTCGACAACCCCGACGACCACCGCGCCTACCGCCTACGCGACGAGCAGCGCCGCGCCGCCCGCCAGGCAGCCGACGAAGCCGGCCAGGCCCAGCGGGAGGAGGAGCGCCGCGTACGGGATGCCTCGAGGTGGTAGTGCCCGTCCTGCGGCAAGGACGTCTACCCCGACCCCGCTGCCAGCCTGGTGCCCGGCAGCGGTGAATGCGGAGTGTGCCGTGACCGCCGCGCACGCCTCGCACAGGAGGCACAGGAGGCACAGGAGCAGGCGGAGGCCGAGGCTGAGGCCTTGCGTTCGCGTCGACGTGAGGGCGCGTTCGGGTGGCTTCGCAAGTGAAGGACCCCGGGAATGAGGGAACCCGGCAAATTTGCCGGGTTCCGCTTAACTACGGGCCTTCACGGCTGCCCATAGCGGGCGAGGTTTGCTTTCAGCTCAGTGATGTGGGTCGGCGCGGGGGTGGGACTGCCCTCAGGAGCTCCCACAGCGGACGCGAGCCGGCTGCCCACGTAGCGAGCGTCTCGCGGTCCACTATGTGCAGCCGCTGCTGCCTCGCGAAAGCCACGGCGGGCGCCGTCACTCGTCCGTTCGTGACGATGACCGCGACGTCCGCGCCGTGCACCTGACGCGCTGTGCCGTTGAGCACTTGCAGATCAGGGGTTCCCACTGCCGATCCTCGGGCTCCGTTGCGGCGGTGCTTGCACTGGATGACCCAGCGGCGGCCGTAAGGGTCGGTTGCCTTCACGTCCGCGCCCAGGTCCCCGCCACCGCCGACACGGACGGCATTGCGGCATCCATCGCGGTACATCAGGTCCCGCACGGCGTCCTCGAACCGTGAGTGGTGCAGCCCGTCCAGCTGCGCAAGCCCGTACCGCAGACTCTGCGCTCGCGCGGCATCCCAACGCGCCCGCTGCTGACGCTGGTGCCCCCATGCGAAGCCTGCCAGGGAGGCGAGGAACGCGGCGATGACGAGGACCCACCAGTGGGTCACAAGCCAATCGACCACCACTATGAACAGCCCGATCGCGACCGCGGCAGCCGCCAGAACGCCGAACAGGTCCGCCTCTGCCTGCTTCCTGCTGCGCCGGCGTGGTCGACGCGCAGGGGACCGCCGCGGCGTCACCGGGCACCGTCCGAGCGCTCCCACGGGATCGGGTACGAGACCGTAGGCTGCGGCCGCTGCTTCACCGTGTTCGTGCTCTCGAACTTGACCGGATAGCGAACCGTGGACTGCGGACGCGGAGTCGACCCCCCTCCGCTCGCACCCCCACCGCCGCCGCCCATCCCCACGACCGCTAACGCGATGACGGCTAAGACCGTCATCTCCCGCCTTGCGCCCGGAGCCCATCGCGAATGACCGCGAACCGGCGTCCCGTCAGAGCGCACGTAATCCCGTACCCAAGGCAACGGATGCCTCCCCCTCGTGATGAATCCCCGCAACGGCCGGCCCATAGTTGCAGCCAGCACTGACAACGGGTCAGCTCACCACTGCGTGGGGTGATCAATCCAGGTGGGAACAGGCCAGCTCATACCTGCGCGCAGCTCGCGAGGGGGGCCTGGCGAAGCTGGAGGGTGTCTAGCCAATGCTGGGGCTTTCGGCCAGAACGCCGACGACCCTGAGGGCGAGGACGTCCGGCACGCCTCCGTCGGCCAGCTCGCGCTCACGTACTGGGTGAACCGGCACTTGCACCGCCTGTCGGTTCTGACCATCACCTGGCTCGGATAGCCCCGGTGCAGGCGCTCGACCCCGGCATGCAACGGCCAGGGACAGGACGTCGCCGGCGTGACAGGAACTCGGTCAGCGACCGTAGTAGCCGACACCCAGCCCACCCTTGATCGGGAATAAACGTGATTGCCGGAATTACTTATGATCACCCGGCATCTGTTGGATTGTCAGTGCCCGGTTCTACCTTCGAGGGGAAGTCCTCCCAAGCGAAGGCGGTGCACGTTGGCGAACGGCGTCTGGCACGAGGAACTCCAGCAAGTCCTCGCACTCGACAAGGACGACCTCGGTCTCCCCCGCGACAGCAGACACCTCGTGCCCGATTTGATCGACGCGCTACTTCGCCCGATTGCCGAACGCGACCGGTTCCTGCTGCAGTGCGTCGAAAGCCAGGCGGGTCGCGTGTGCAAGGCAGAGCAGAACGGCGTGCAGAGCCGTTTCATGTACGTCCGGAAGCATCGCGGACCCGATGGCCTGGTGCGCTTACGGGCGGCGCACCTGCCCACGTCCCACGAGATGACGCCGGAGGAAAGCGACCGGCACAAGGCCATGAAGGAGTTCGTGGCCCGGACCTGTGACGCGGCCGGCATCCGGTACGACGTGGAGAAGGCGACCAAGTTCCGAACGTCCCGGCCGGACGTGACCGTCATCGGTGATGGAGGGCTGAATCTGGGATGCGAGGCGCAGTACTACAACGCCAGCTCCGGGACGGTCCTGCGCCGGTCCCGAGCACACGCCAGCGCCGGGCTCACCGCCAACTGGATCACTGACAACGACAAGTTCCATCTCGTCGACCGAGCGAACTGGATGCTGACCCGGCCGGCGACGTGGCGGCAGATCAGCAATGCCATCGATCTTCCGCTGATGGGCGGATACCGCGTTCTCGTCGAGTGGGCCTGTACAGCGGCGGCCGAACGTCCGTGCCCCGACGGGCTGGCGAAGACTGGCTGCGGCCGGGTGCACCTGCAGTGGGACACCCCCCGGCGGCTGGACGACGAAGGTACGGGCTGGACCGGGGCAGCCGGAAACACCCGGGGTGTCACCGTCGGCCAGACGCTGATCGGCGCGGCCACCGGAGCCGTGGTGCCGCTCTTCATCCCCTCACAACGCAGCCCGCGGGCTGGGGCATACATGTGGGTGCCTGCCCGGGACCGGACCACGTGGTCCGGGTACCGGCCGATCGAAGAGCCGCCTGTGGAGGGAGTCGTCGAACCTGGCGACGCGATCCACTTCTCGGATGAGGAGGCGGAGCTGTCCTGCCGATTCGGAGAGGAAAAGTGGACGCCAAGCGCACCGTTGCCCCGACGCGGTCTCGCGCAGCTCTCCATCACTGTCGACAGGCCCCAGTCTTCCGTGCACCCAGCCGCGGCGGAGCTCGCGCCGCATCGTGTACCGCTGGTCCTTCGCCAGCCGCAACCCGCGGAGGGCGAGACCGGGGCTTTCCGACGTGACCAGGCGGCACAGCCCATCCCGCCCTTGGGCGCAGAGCCGGGTACCTGTCCAACCCCGGCTGCGCGGCTGCCGTCACAGCTGGTCAGCACCCCCACTGCAGAGAACCGACAAGCCCCTCAGGACGCGCCCAGCACAGGCACGCCGAAAGACGAACCAGATTCGAACACACCCATTGTTTCGGCCATGGCTGAGACGCGCTTTCCCAGCGACCTGCTCGCCGCCCGGACCCGCCTGAACCAGGCCACCGCGGAGCTGTCAGCGCTGCTGCGAACCCTGCCCTGGTCGGTGGAACCCCTAGATGGCTGGCCCGGTATCGAACACCCTCATACCAAAGAGGCCACCGAAGGCCGGGATCCCAGCCCAGGATGGACCAACGAGCAGAAGGCCGCCGTCGCCCGGCTGCGCCGGGAGTGCTTCGAACTGTCCGCAACTGTCGCTACTCACTCTTACTGGGATGCCTTCCAGGGCGAGGACGTGGTCAAGGAACGGATGCGACTCAGAGCTGCCTCCCGCCCCGAGATGACGATGACCACAGCGGGCCTGAGCCCGGCTGTCTGAGCCGTACGGCGCAGGGCATGTCCTACATCTACCCGCCCTCTGTGCGAAAGGTGCTGGGTTGGTGGGTGGTGGTGTGGTGGCTGGTTGGTGTGTTGGTCTGGGAGTTTTGGGTTCGCTCGGTCGGTTGGTTTGGTCGGTGGGCGTCGGGATTCCTGATGGGTGCGGGGTATCCCGGAGGGGGTGTGGCGAGGTCGGGGGGTGGGTGTGGTGTTGCGGGTGGTGCAGTCGTCCGGGCCAGGGACCGGTGGGCGGTCGGGCCCGGGTGGGTTGGATGGGGAGTTGGTGGACCGGTTCGTCCTCGCGGGGGCGGGGGCGGGGGTTTCGGATCGGTCGCTGGCGGAGGACCGTCAGGTCCTCATGGAGTTCGCTGCCTTTGTGGGCGCAGGCTTGTGGACGGTGCGGCCGGCGGTGGTGGATGGCTGGCTGGTGTATTTGCGTGGGGTGCGGGGGTTGGCGCGGGCGACGGTGTATGACCGGGCCAACACGGTCGCCCGGTTCTACGGCTTTGTGCTGGCCCGCTGTCAGCAGGAGGTGTATGCCCGTACGGGGTGGGTGGTGGTGCAGCCGGTTGATGAGTTCAACCGGCCCCGGCACACCGATTACGGGATGGTCCGGGTTCCGCCGTCGGTGGCGGAGGTGGCGGGCTTGTTCGACGGCTGGCGGGGGCAGGTGGCGGGTGCGCGGAAGTATCTGCCGGCGGCCCGTAATTATGTGGTGGCGTCGTTGTGGCGGCGGGCGGGCCTGCGGATCAATGAGTCGGTGATGCTGGATGTGGCGGACTGGCGGCCGGAGTTGGGCGGGTTCGGGAAGCTGCATGTGCGGTTCGGCAAGGGCAGCATGGGGCGGGGGCCCCGGGCTCGGCTGGTGCCGGGTATCGATGGGGTGGATGTGCTGCTGCAGTGGTGGCTGACGGAGCTGCGTCCGCGGTTCGGTGACGATCTGGGTGCGGCGGGTGCCCCGTTGTTTCCGAGTGAGCGGCGCCGGCCGGACGGCCGGCCGTCCCGGGTGGCGGCGTCGAGTCTGCGTGCGGCACTGGCGGGGGCTGTGCTGCATCATCTGCCCGCGTGGGCGGGCCGGTTGACCCCGCACACGCTGCGCCATTTCTGTGCGTCGTCGCTGTATGAGCGGGGGGTGGATCTCAAGGCGATCCAGGAGTTGCTCGGGCATGAGTGGCTGGTGACGACGACCCGCTACGTCCATGTGCGCAGCGAGCACATCGAGCAGGCGTGGGTGCGGGCGAACGCGCGGGTGGCTTCTCGTCTGGGGGTGGGCGGCTGATGCGCTGGGAGCTGAGGGCGCGGGCTGTCGAGCGGGGGATTGTCACGGCCGCGGAGATGCGCCGCCGGCTGGCCGGCCAGGGGCTGAGGGTCAGCGCGGGCAAGATGTCCCATCTGTGGTCGGGCAGGCCCCTGACGGTCCGCCTTGAGGATCTGGATGTCTTCTGCGCGGTGCTGGCCTGCCGGCCGTCGGATCTGCTGGTGCCGGAGGAACCCGCCCCGCCGCCTCACTTCGCTCCTGCGGCCGGCCACCAGCCGGCCGCGCCGCCTTTTCTGCCCGCGGCCGCAGGGCTCTCCCGGACGCGTCTGGTGCCGCCGCTGTGAAAGGTCCGGCGCGTGCCAGGGCGAGGTGCGGGGTGTGTGGGGTGCGGCCGCCGGCGATGGCGCGGGTGGAGTTCTGTTTCACGTGCTGGCCGGGCGGGCCGGTGGCGGCGCCGCCGTGTCTGCGCTGCGGGTCGTCCCGTCTGTTCTGGGCTGCGGGGCTGTGCATGCGCTGCCACCCGGGCGCGATCCCGCCGCCGGATTCGTGTACCGGCTGCCTGGCCTGGGGTGCGACACGGAATCTGGGCTGGCGGTGCAAGGGCTGCGCTTCCTGGTGCCGCAAATACACCCGTATCGGCCCCTGCGCGGTGTGCGCGCATACGGCGGTCCTGGACGCCGACGGGGTGTGCCGGCTGTGCCGCAAGCAGACCGCCTTGATCCGCAGCCCGCACGCGCGCACCCCCTACAGCGAGGTCGCGCGCAGTGGGCAGCAGCTGTTCATCGCTGATCTGTTCTCCAGCCGCCACCGCGGCGCTGCGATGACCGCGCCCGCTCCCTCTCGCCCCCTCCCGGCACCGCCGCCGGCGTACCGCCAGTTGTTGCTCTTCACCGCCGCCCGCACCCTCAGCCGCCGCGGCGGCTTCCGGGGCCTGGCCGAGCGCGCCGACCCTCACCTGGCCGCCTGGGTGGACCGGTTCACCATCGAGCGGGCCGCCCGCCACGGGTGGAGCCGGGATCTGACCTGGCGCGTGAGGACCGGCGTCACCATCATTCTCGGCTTCCTCACCGCTCCCGGCGCGGCCGTCACCGCCGACGACCTCGCGGTTCTGACGGAGGCGAACCTGCCCCACGCGCACGTCACGGACGTCCTCGAGGCGGCCGGCCTCCTGGCCGACGACGACCGTGTTCCCACCCTCACCGCCTGGGCCGCCTCACGCATCACCCACCTGCCCGCCGCGATGGCCGGTGAGGTGTGGGCCTGGTACGCCGTCATGCGAGACGGCCACGCCACCATGCCGCGGCGCCGGCCCCGCTCCGAGACCACCACCCGACTCCACCTGCGCTGGGCCCTGCCCGCCCTCACCCAGTGGGCCGCCCAGGGAAAGACGTCCCTGCGTGAGATCACCCCCGCCGACGTCCGTGCCGTGCTCCCCGCAGCCGGTGCCGCACGCACTCAGATGGGCCAGGGTCTGCGCTCGCTCTTCCGTGTCCTCAAAGCCCACCGCCGCGTCTTCACCAACCCCGCCAGCAAGATCAAGACCGCTCACCCGGACCCCACCATCCCGATGCCGCTGCGCGTGGACCACGTCCGCCACGCCCTCACCTCAACCGACCCTGCCCAGGCCCTGCTGTGCGCCCTGATCGCCTTCCACGCTCTGTCCGCACACCAGCTGCAACACCTCCAGCTCACCCACCTGCACGGCGCCCGCCTCGACGTCGACGGCCGCACGATCACCCTCGCCGACCCGGTCCGCGATCGCCTGGCCTCCTACCTCGAGCATCGCCGCCGGCACTGGCCCGACACCGCCAACCCGCACCTGTTCGTACACTTCCGCAGCGCCAACACCACCACGCACGTCGGCCACCGATGGATCAACCTGCACCTCGGCCCCCACCTGACCTGCCGCTCCCTGCGCAACGACCGCCTGCTCCACGAAGCCCTCGCCACCGAAGGCGACGCCAAACGACTCGGGGACCTGTTCGGCATCAGCACCCGCACCGCCCACCGCTACGCCAGCACCATCAGCCACCCCGACCTCCAGCGCCCGCAACCGGGTCATTCCCACCCGTAACGCCGACCGGTCTTGCGCCCGGGGCCGCTCCTGCCACCACCGGACGGCATCGGGTAGCAGAGCTTGAACGCGGAGGTCCGTGTCGTGTGTCTGTGGTCGCTCAGCGGCGGTTGGTCAGGCGGCTGTCGTTCCAGAAGAAGTACGGGTCGTGTCCCAGGACGTGCGCGGTACGCAGGTGCCGGCGGAGCATCGAAGCCCGCGGAAAGGATGAGGGAAGCCAGCCGTAGTGCTGCATGTCGGGGCGGATAGCCCCTTGGATGGGATAGATGGCCCGGTAGTAGGGCAGCGTGTCGACGAAGAAGAGGACGCCGCCTGCGGAGAGAGTGACGCTGCTCAGCGTTCTCTCGATGAGGTAGTAGTCGAAGATCTTCTCAAGCGAGGCGACGGTCGAGGCCTCCAACTGCTGAGGCTCCATCCCCATCGGTCCTGCGGTGTAGAGCTGCACGAGGGTCTGCCAGCACTGCTGGGACATGGGGTTAGTCAGGTACTGCTCCAGGAGTTCAGGCCCCTGCCGCTGGATCCTGTCCATCTCGCCCTGCAGGTTGTGCAACTCCCGCTCGTAGTGCTGGTTGAACCGGTGGCTGGCTGTTGAGAAGTCCAGTCGTGCCTGGACTTGGGCCCGTTGGGAAGCGATCTGGCGAAGGTCCGACAGATGGATGTTCAGCAGTCGGCTCACGACCGTCGGCCTGGACCGGAACAGGATGGCCAGGCCGTGCGCTTCGGCCGTTGTGTCCTCGACCGGTGCGAAGGCCCCCGGCTTGAGCGCCTGCGCCACCACGTCACTCAGCAGAGAGGTGGCGAGCCTCAGACGTGTCTCGACTGCGGGGATGCGCCTGAAAGCGCTGTGGAGCCTGGTGTGATCCACGTGGAAGACCCCCGCCAGGTCCCAGATGATCCCGGCACGCCGTTTGGGCAGGGCTCCGTCGAGCTCGATCCGGCGATAGGTGTTCACTGCGACCCAAGCCTGGACGCAACCTCGCTCATGGTCAGCCCGCGCGCCACCCGCAGGTCGCAGAGCTGGATGTCGCTGGTCAGCAGAGCGGTGGCCGGCACTTTTACAGAGGCGGCGAGCTGCGCAAGGCGCACCGGGGAGGGACTGCTGCGGCCGTTCTCGTAGCTGAGAATCAGTGCCTTGGACGTGCCGACGCTGCGTGCCAGGCAGGCAGCGGTCAGCGTATGGCCGTGCTCCTCGCATTTAGCCTCTAAACGGGCGGACTTCAGGGCCGCGCCGTCGAAGCCTGTGACACCCCGTGCCATGGCATCCTGACCAATCGTGGAACTGCTTAAGTGCATGGAGGCTCACCATGCTGCCTTGTGAGGCGGCTCTGCGTGAGGCGTAATACCGCAGCCTGATTGTAGGCGGGAGCCTCAGTTGGGTACTGTTGAGATGCAAAAGATGGTTGGCATGAGAGCGCTGACTCCCCATGCTGGGAGCCATGTGCAACCCTGCACATGGAACCAAAAGCTCGGATGCGCCCCCTGGCCGGGGGTACTCATCTGTTGCAGAAAACCAAGATGCCGCGTGCCCTCCCCTGCCACGGTTCGAGCACACGGCACCTTGTCCGACCAGAAGCGGTCTCGGCTGTTGGCGCAGCCGGGACCGTTTTCGTTACGGCCAGAGCCACTCGAACAGCGCGCGAACTGCAGCCGCAATGGCCGCCTTCAGCGCCAGTCGGGTAAGCCGCCGGCGGTAACGCTTCTTGCCGGGCTCCTTCTCGCCCGCGGGGGGCGAGCTTTCGACCGACATGGTCGTCCTCCTTTCCCGGGTTCGGTCGACCCGCGCGGAGTCGGCCGGGCCCCTCGATGGGAAGGAGTGGGAACCATCGTAGCGGCATCCACAGGCGTCAATTCCGAGACACATACCGCACCTCTCCTCTACGCGCGCAGATCAGCAGTGAGAACGAACTCACCAGCCAGATCAGGCTCCTGAGCACACGTCACCAGGACCCGCTCTCGCGCGAAAACGATCAAAAGGCGCAACAACACGAGCCGCTCTGCGCTCCACATGCCCTGGACCGAACGTAAACAAAGGGCCGAGAAGATCATCGGCTTGTTCCCGCTGTTCCCACGCGACAAGAGCGTCGCCAGCTGTCGGATGGCGACGGGCCTCCACCACGAGCCAGGCCCCTGCTCCGGCCATACGGACCTACAAACGCGACGCGCAGCCACTGTCCGCCTGTCCGCCCAGGCGCCCAGGACCGGCTGCGGTCATGGAGGTGATCCGGGCGGCGGATCCGTCCGCGCCGCCGTCTCGACGGCCGGTGCGTCGGTGGGGGGTGGGGTGGCCTTGCGTACGCGTTCGAGGTGGCCCAAGCCTTCTGCCGCCCCGGTGACTTGACTGAGAAGACGGTCTTCGTGCCGGCGCCGCATCGACTCCGTACGAAAGCGGGAGAAAGCCGCGAGGGCCTCGCTCACGCTCTGGCTCACCGCAGTGAGCACTCGAGGCAGCGCGAGGGCAAGCACGACCCACACGGGGAGTACTGCCAGGCCTGCGAGCGCGGTGGGGCTGAGGCTGTCAGGGATGAGGGGCGCGGTCACGTCGGAACTCCACAAAGACAAGGCGGGCCAGAGACGGAGGCTTCACCCACTGGTGCGTTCAAGCAGCGGTTGGACAGTGCCAAAGCAGGAGAATCCTTGGCACGCACTGTGATCGAGTCAGGTGTTAGCGGCGCAAGCCCGCAGCGGAGCAGGAACATTGACACGACGCGCCCTATCCGAGGCAGGCTGGTGCGGGCCGCTACACGAGTACCGGCCTAGCCGCGCGACCAGCGGCACCCGGACCCGCACCGAGCCCATGACACGCGGTGATCAGGATCAGGGTGAGGAGGCCGATCGAGTCACCGGTCAGCGAGGGAATCCGCTCGCGTCCTGGCAGGGCATATAGATGCCGCAGGCCCCCGGGGGATCAGCCATGACATCCCCCGGGGCCCCTCGGGGGCCGCATCGTCCAACGCCGCCGTCCCATAGGGGCCGACTGCGTTCTCCTGACAGTGGTGCGTTGCTGTGCGTCGCGGCCCTGTTGTCAGTGCCCGGGAGCACAATGATGAGAAGTCACTCACCTGGAGCAACAGGAGCAGGATGGACAGGCGCCTCATCCGTACCGCGGTCTTCGGCAGCCCGGACTCTGACGAGCCAGCTCTGTGTCCTGAGACCCCTGAGGAACTGGATGCTTTCCGGCGTGAGCACGAAGACGTCACCATCTGGTGCGGCACCATGTTCGAGGGCGGGTGTGGCCGTCAGCTCATGACCAGGCGGTGCACCGACAAGATCTGCCACTTCGCCCACTACGGAAGCGGCGGGGAAGGCCATCAGTGCGGCCGCAAGGAGCGCGGTAAGGACAGCGCCGACCATCTCTTCGCCAAGGCCCACTTTGGCGTCCTGGCTGCGTGAGCTCGGCATCGCTGCCGAGTTCACCTACCCCGAGCCGCGCGGGTCCGCTGTGGTGATCCGCTTGGAGGACGGACGGTCACTCCTGGTCCACCTCGACCGAAACCGACCCGTCGCCTGGAACAACGAGGCGTGGGAGACCATTCTGGGGCCCGGCGTACGCATGGCCCGGGCGTGCTTGCCCAGCGCGGCTACGTCCACCGGATCCGCTTCGACGACCGTCCCGAGGGCGGCCGCCACATGCAATTCGGCACCGAGCTCCCCGGCGAGGCACCACCTGGGGCAGCCTGGTCGACGCCGTCCTGACCCCCGAGAACCTGTGCTCCACACGACCAAGCCCGCCGCCATCCACGCGCCGGCCCCCGCTGTACAGCAGGTGACCGCTCCGGCGGGGCGGGCGATCGTGACCGTAGCCCCCTCCACCGCCCACACCGCGTCCGTGGCGCGGCAGGCCGATTCCGTCCGGCGGGCGCTCCTTCGTCTCGACATCGCCCTGCGTGACCATCCAAGGGGAGTCCTGCCCGCAGTGGAGACCATCCGGCGGCTCCTGGAGGCCGACCAGGAACCGCACGAAGCGGCAAGGCTGCGCATCGCCCTGGGCCGCGGTGAGCGCTGGCTGGAGGAGCGCGCACGGCGTCGGCGGGCTGTCGTGGAACGGCTTCAGGAACGGCCGGCCCTGAGTTGTACAGGCAGGCCGCTGAGCTGATGAAGGACCCCGACGCCTCGGCAGAGGAAAGGGAGATCGTCGCTGCCGTCGAGGCCCGAGCCCGGCGTGTTCAGGAGCAGGAGCGAGCGGCCCGGGAGCAGGAGAGGCCGCCAGGCGCGAAGCCGAGGACCGTGAGAGGGCAGAGCGGCGCGCAACTGCAGAACGCGAATGGGCCGAGAGAGCAGAAAGGCGCGCAGCCGAGAAGGCAGAGGCCAAAGAACGCTCCGTCCTCCAGGCCCGCGTGGAGAAGGCGCAGAAACTCGCTCCGGCCGTCCGCGGTGCGTTGAAGAAGGCGGCCCGCGAGCAACGCACCACCACCTGGTCGGAAATCCAGCAGAAGACCGGCTTGCACCAGCTGGGTCGCCTCGACCACGAGGACAAGGTGGAACTGCTGTCGCTCGTGGAGAGCGAACACCGCCCCTGACACCCCCCTGTGGTCAGCTCTTCTCGCCGCTGACGGGGACAGCGCCGCGCTACGCCTCCACCGCGACGTCTCGCCCGTCTCAGCCGGCCCCTGCCCCCCAACGACGGCCGACCTCATCAACCAGCTCGCCGCAGAACGCACACAACTCCACCGCCCGTGGTAGCCAACACGTGACATCTTGGCCCGTGCTCGACCGCCTTTCACAGCGCATGCCGAGGGCGTCCAGCGCGGCCTTGCGTTGAGGGCTGAGTTTGGCTGCGCGGCGGCGTGCGTTGGCGATGAACGATCCCAGCCCGAGCTGCTTGCCGTCGATTTCCTCGCGGTGCTGGCGGGGGACGCGTAGGTGGCCTTCGCGGGCGTGGAACTGGCGGGCTGCGGCCATGTTCTGCTCCCAGATCTCGTCCTGGGACCGCCGCACCGGCCGGAGCTCCCGCCCTGCTCGGAGTCGATCCCGAGGGATTCCAGGAGCCACTGCTGGGCCGGAACCAGCCGATCCACCCGGCGCGCGTGCCCTGCGATCCAGGTCCCCAGGTCTTCGCCCTGGACGACGACCTCTCCCGTGCCGGCCGGGAGAGCCCCGCCAGCCTTCACGTGGGCGAGGTGAGCCGGTAACACCTCTGCCACCCGATCTCCCACGCCGGGCACCACCCAGGATCGATCTCGTCCAGCGCATCCATCCGCGCCGGGGAAAGCTCACCGCACTGGACACCCCCGTTTCCCCGTTCGCGCGCCGTACGGCGTTCTCACGCGCCTTCTTGCCGCTGCACGCTGGTTTTGGCCCACACCCCGATGGGGAAACCGTCCCCGCCCCACACCGCGGACGCCGGCGCAGGAAGTGCCCATGCGTGTCGGCGTAGGAGCGGGCCACCTCCAGGCCGGCCTCCACGCGGATGCATGCACGGACCAGACCATGCCAGAGCCTCCAGCTCCGCCACCCTCGACGCCTCCAGAACCCCGCCGCGTAGTACTTCCGCTGATCAGCGACGAACACCCCCCACGGATGCGAGCCCACGCCCGGCCAGTCCTCCGGCGTGACATACGTGA
>NZ_WBXN01000003.1 GCF_008973465.1 Streptomyces sp. SS1-1
GCACCCTGCACCTGGCCGGCCACCATGAACCTCTGCTGCTGACCAGCGCCGGCGCCGCGTGAGGTGACCGCCGCCCACGGAGTCGCCCTCGGTGTCGCACCCGGCCTGGGCAAGTGGCCGTCGCCGACCTTCCCCCTCCTCCGCGCGGAGCTCTGCTCCCTACACGGACGGCCTCATCGAAGGCTTCGCCGGCATCACCGGCACCCGGCTCGGAGTTCGACGGCCTGCTCGGCATCCTCGACGCGCCTCCACGCCGCGGACCCCCCGGCGCCCACCTCGACGCGCTCATCGTCGAGACCCGCGCCCTCAACGCCAACCGGCACACGGACGATCTCGCCATCCTCCGCCTGGACTGGGATCTCGCATAAGGCCGGCCCACGGGCCGCTCCCCCGTCGGCGGCACCACCCGGTGCCGGGGAGCGAGGACGGCGGTCCTCGGCTAGTCGGCCGCCACGTCCGCCTCAGCGGCGCCGTCGGTTCGGGGCGTCGGTAGGCGCCGTGCCACCAGATCCGGGCGAGTTCGCGGGCGAAGGCGCCGTCACCGCTGCCATCGTCGACGCTGATGTGGTGGGCGATCGCCTGCGCGCCTCCCCAGACGATGATGCGGCTGGCGGAGGCCGCGTCGAGGTCGGGCGGGGCGAGCCCGGCCGCCTGGTCAGCGAGCAGGGACCGCAGGGCGTTCACCTCGAAGCCCTCGAGGTCGGCCGTGTAGAAGTCGTGCACCGTCGGGTCGTAGGCGGCGGCCTCGCGCACCGCCGTGATCAGGCTCTGATGGAGGCGGTGCGTCTTGATCACGTCTTCGAAGAAGTGCGCGAGCGCCTCCGGCCCGGCGGCGGGATTCCACTGTTGTGCGTGCGTGAGCAGTGACTCCCGCAGGTCGTCGGTGAGCCTGACCAGTACGTCGGACTTGCTCTGGAAGTGCGCGTAGAACGTGGCCCGGGAGACGCCCGCCTCCTCCAGGATCCGCTGGACGCTGATCTCGGAGAAGGCTTCGCCGGACTCCAGGAGCCGCTGCAGGGTGGACATGACCTGGGCCACCGTCGCGGCCGAGCGTGCCGCGTGGTGGTCGGCCTGGCGTCGTGTGACGGGTCTCATCAAGATCTCTCTCGTACGTCCTCGGGCGTGTGCGCTCCGCGGGGTGCGGCGGAGTGCGGGTTCAGCGCACCACGGGCAGAGCGTAGTCCCACAGCCGGTCGGCTGCGTCGGCGTCCACCGACCACTTCGCCACACCGGCCATCACGTCGGGCCCGCCGTCGACGACCTCGGATTCCTGGTTGTCCTCGAAGTACCGGCCGGTCACGCCGTCGAGGAGGGGGACGCGGCCAGCAGGGTGCTCGTGGCGGCGCCCTGCGCCGGGGTCTTGTAGTAGTCCGGGGTGACGAGGTTGCCGTCCTCGTCCAGCGCGCCGAGCGCTCGCAGGGTGGCCTCGTCGAGGTGACGGGCGAGGTTGGTGTGGATCCAGCCGGGAGCGCAGGCGTTGGCGGTGATGCCGTCCCGGCCCACCGCCGGCTGATCCCGACGGCCAGCAGCACGTCGGCGGTCTTCGACTGCGCGTAGGCGACGAACGGGTCGTAGGGACGCTCCTCGAACTGCGGGTCGTCGAAGTCGAACCCGGCTCGCAGCTGTGCGCCGGAGCTGACCACGACGACGCGGGCGTTCTCCGCGCTCCTCAGGGCGGAGTGCAGGCCGACGGCCAGGGCGAAGTGACCGAGGTAGTTCGTGGCGAGTTGCAACTCCCAGCCCTGGGCGCTGACCTGGCGGGTCGGGAGCATCATCACGCCGGCGTTCGCGACGAGGCCGTCGAGCGGCCCTTCCCAGGATTCGCAGAAGGCACGGACGGAATCCAGGTCCCCGAGCTCGAGCGCGGCCGCCCGGGTGCCGGGGAACTCGTCGACGAGAGACCTGGCCGCGTCGGGGTTCCGGGTGGCGATCGTCACCTCGGCGCCGGCCCCGGCGAGCGCGCGGACCGTCTCGAGGCCGAGCCCGGAGGACCCACCGGTGACGATCATCCGTCGCCCGCGCAGGTCGACTCCGTCGAGCACCTCGGCCGCGGTCGCGCGCATCCCGAAGGGAGTGGTTATGGGCGTCATAGCTGTGTCCTGCCTAGTGGGGGCCGTCGTCACGGTGCCGGGGGGGCGGGTCTGCACTCGACGGTCCGACGTCATCTTCCCTATCAACCATACAGCGTGTTCAGACAGTCTGTATTCCTCGCTGCCGCCTCGAGCGAGCTGCCACGCACGGTCACCCACCTCACGTGGGACTTCGAGCACTTCGGCTCCATATACGCCGCCGGTCTCCACCTGCTCGACCAGCAGCGCCAGGCCTGCCGCATCGCCCGTCACGCCCTCACCGTCACCGGTTGGGCCCGCAGCCCCTTCACATGCTCCGACTGGCCGACGAACTCTTCCCCGCCATGCATTGGCGTGACTGCCGAGTACCGGAAGAAGATCGAGCAGATCCGCGCGCCGACAGCGACCTGGATCACGCAGACCGCGTAGAGATGACCACACGGAAGCAAGCGGTGCTGCACAGGTGCCGCCGGCCGACGCAGCGCCTGGCACCGCACTTGCCGGCCAAGCACAGGACCCGTTTGCGAAAGTGTGAAATGGGGCAATCCTGCGCGGTGGTCGCCTCCCTTCCGTAGGCGGCTCGGCGCAGGTGGACCCGACTGCACATCACAAGATCCAGAGGCACGCGCGTTGAGTGACCAGGACCAGCCCGGGCAGACCGGCCAGCCGAGGGTTCCTGACCTGCGGCTGCAGCTGGATTCGGAGCTGGACGAGATCGGTGCGCAGTTGCGGGCTCTGGCCGATGCCAAGGACCGGCTGCAGGGCCTGCTGGGCGCCGTACTGGCGATCAGCGGGGAACTGGATCTCTCGGCCGTGTTGCAGCGCATCGTCACCACGGCCATGGATCTGGTCGGCGCCCGCTACGGCGCCCTGGGTGTCCTGCACGAGTCCGGCGAGTACCTCAAGGCCTTCATCACGGCGGGGCTGAGTGAGAAGGAACGCGCCGATCTGGGCGGGGTGGCGTTCCCCCATGGTCGTGGTGTGCTCGGCCATCTGATCCACAATCCCGAACCACTCCGTGTCGACGACATCCCCTCCCATCCTCTCCGCCGGCTTCCCGCCCGGTCATCCGCCCATGCGCACGCTGCTGGGGGTGGCGATCAGTGTCCGCGGCGAAATCTACGGCGACCTCTACCTGTCCGAACGTCTCGACGGCCGCCCTTTCGGCCCTGATGACGAGGACGTGGTGGTCGCCCTCGCCGGCGCCGCCGGTATCGCGATCGAGAACGCCCGCCTGTTCGGGCAGGTCCGTGACAGCGCGGAGGCCTTCCAGCGTCTGCTGCTGCCCACGCTGCCCGATCTGAGCCCCTTCACCGCCGCCACCGTCTACCGGCCGGCCGCCGAGCCCAACCGGCTCGGCGGGGACTGGTACGACGCCATGGTGCTGCCCGACGGCACGGTCGGCATCATGATCGGTGACGTCGGCGGCCATGACCTGTACGCGGCAGCCGCCATGGCGCAGACCCACAGCATGCTCCGGGCGCTGCTGTACGACCGCCTTACGCCGCCCAGCGCGATCCTCGCCCAGCTGGACCGCACCCTGCACGCCACCGCGGACGTGCCGGTCACCACCGCGTGCCTGGCCCGCGTCGAAGCCGGCACCGACGGATGGGTCCTGCGCTGGAGCACCGCCGGGCACTTCCCGCCCCTGCTGATCAGCCCTGACCTGAGCACGGAGTACCTGCACGCCGAGCCCGGCCTGCCGCTCGGGGTGAGCACCGGCGAGCACCGCCCCGACCACACGCGCTCCCTGCCCGCGGGATCGATCCTCCTCTTCTTCACCGACGGACTCATCGAGCATCCCGCCCATTCCATCGACGTGGGCCTCACCGCGCTCGCCGACCTCGCCGCCACCCACGCCTCCCGGCCACTGCACGAACTCGTGCAGGTCCTGGCCGATCATCACCCGAGCGACGGCCAGGACGACATGGCCATCCTCGCCCTGCGCATTCCGGTCAGCACCACTCCCCCACAGCCGCCGGTGTGAGCAGGCAGGGCACGAAGGCCTCCCGGCACCTGACTGACGGGCAGTCACCTCGTCCCGGTCACTGGTGGTCAGCACCGCGTCGGCCCATCGGACGGCTCCCAGAATTCTCGGTGTTCGCGAGCGTCCCGTGCCCGGCCCCGGCTGGCGCGTGCGAATCGCGTGCGCCCAGGACGGTGAACAAGGCGGAGGCCAGCGCCAGTGCGCCGTAACCGAGCGAGATCTGTGGCAGCGACAAGGTCGAGGTCAGCCGGCCGGCGATGAGGGCCGGGATCGTCGCGCCGCTGTCGTGAAGTCAGGGAGATGTGACGGACCGTCAACGGTGTGAACGCACGGAGTTGTAGATGGGGTGCACATCGGATACGCCCGTTCGCTGAGGAGAATCGGGCGCCGGCCTCGGGCGGCGGCACGAATGGTTTCAATACGACGCCGGCAGCAACGACTCGAGCGCGTCGGTGCGCGTCGGTCAACGGCACGGCTGTGCCCCGCCGAGCCCGGCATCCCCGCCGGTGCCGGAACCCGCGGTCATGTCAGGCACCGGCGGCGCCATCCTCGCACCTCAGTCCGTCACTCCGGTGTGCAGGCGGATCGTCGTTCCTTCGTCAGGAGTCGAACGGATCTCGACCAGATCGCACAGTTGGTGCGCGAGCCAGAGGCCCCGCCCGCCCACCTGGGTCCGGGTGGGCCGTGAACGGCCCATGAGTGGGTCGGCGATGTACCCGGCGTCGCGGAACTCGCACACCAGGCGCTGTTCCTGGCTCCACATCCGCAACACGCCCTGCCCGCCGCCGTGCCGGATGCTGTTGGCGGCGATTTCGGTCGCCGCCAGATGCAGCTCGCGCAGGCGGGCACCTTCCAGCCCGAGCTGGTCCGCGCAGGCGATCTTCTCCCTGAGCGCGGGGAGGTCACCTCTGCTGTAGGCGAACTCCTCGTAGGGGGAGCAGGGATGACTGAGCGGGCTGAAGTCGAAGGGTGCCCGCAGGTCGTAGGTCTCGCTCGTTTCGCTGCGGCCGGCCGTGCGGATGGTGGGGTGGCAGCGAGACATCCGGTCCAGCTCAGCCCCTTCGCCCGCGATGTCGTACGGGCACAGCAGCCACCACGCCGGACCGGCCGAGAACGCCTTGTTCAGCAGCCACTCGTGGTAGCGCAGCTCTTCCGCCTCCGCGGGACTTCGCACCGCGCCCCAGGGAGATTCGCCGATCCCGCGCACCGGTCGGCCCTCGTCGCTGTGCGCCTTGATCCATCCCTGCCAGGCCCCGATGAGCCGGCCCGGATGGTGCGCCACCGCGCTGGTCTCGACGTAGCGGACCGCGTCGTCCTCGGGCATCTCCGCGCGCAGGAGGGCCGCCTTCTCTTCCGGGACGGCGACGACGACGGCCTCTCCACCGTCGCGGGCCTCCTGGATGAAGCCCAAGGTGCCCTGGAGGAACTCGTCGCTTCCCTGGTAGGGGTACAGCTCGTGCCTGTAACCCTCCCGGACGGTGACGGCGTGGTGTGGGTCTCGGAGGAGGTCATGGCGTCATCACCACGGGGATGGAAGGGTCTGCGAAGCCGGAGAGGTCCCAGGCCAGTCGTACGGTCTCATTGGTTCCCTCCAGCACGATCTTGCGATCGGGCAGTGCTCGAGCGGCGTCGGCGAGGGCGCTCATGCCTGCTGCGTCGAAGAAGTCCAGGGTCTGGCACAGCAGCCGCACCGTGGTCGTCTGCCGCAGTAGCGTGACCAGGATGGCTCCGAAGGCCACAGCACCCTCGGTGTCGACGATCCCCCTCACCGTCCAGCCGCCCTTTCCCGCCCTGTAGAGCTGAAACGAGGGCGATATCGGTCGGCTGCCCAGGTGTGGGGGGGTGCACACATCTGAGCTTGTCCAGGGGGCGGCGTCCCAGTTGCCCCGCTGATAGGCGCAGACCACGGACGCGCCACTGTCGGCGGCGAACTCCTCCAGTTCCAGCTCACTGCGCAGCAACCGCTCAGCACCACCGCCGGCTGCCTCACCGGTCACGTGGTGCAGCACCCGCAGGGACCGGTATCCCTCGCTCTCGGCGCTGGCCGCCTCCCGGCGCACCACCGCGAGAAGGGGTTCCTCGAGCCGCCTCGGATCGAGTACCAGGGCAACGGCATCAGCCGTGACCTGTGCGGAGGGCGAGACGATCAGCACCTTGTCGCCGAAGAGGGCCCCGTCCGCGACGAAGGCCCGGCTTCGGACCATCACATCGTCCGTGACGTCCAGAAGCTGACACACATGGTCACCTGCATCGACCTCATCCAGCGTCTCCACCGCGCGGGTCGCTCTCACGGCTTCCTCCCTCGCCTCGCCTCCCACCTTAATGTTCCGAACGCGCCCATCACCAAGCCGATCGGGCCATGGCCGATCACTTGGAGCCGCACCATCAGAGCGTGCCTCACGGTGTCCTCTACGGGTGTGCTCCTCTGGTCACCCGGGCTTCCGGTCGCCGCACACCGCCCGGTCCAACAGGCGGACCGCGGCATCCGCCTGCTCGAGGAAGCGCTTCTCGTCACCGAAGCGCGTGGTGAAGACGGCGGCCGCGGCCGACACCCGGCCGTCGGGCGTGACCGCGGTCTCGGAGACGGTGCCGAAGGACGTACCGCCGTGGTACCAGATCCCACTTGCGCAGCCCTGGGCCGGGCGCCAGGCGAGGCCGAGGCCGTACCGCGCCCTGCCGTCGGTGGTGTAGCCGGGCGCCGGGACGGTGGTACGCATCTGCCGCAGCTGCTCCGGCGGCAGCAGCCGGCCGCTCAAGAGGGCGCGCAGGAAGGTGTTCATGTCGCGAGTGGTGCTGATGATGCCGCCGTCCGCGCCGCCGCCCACGGCCAGCGTGGTGTCGGTGAGGTCGTTCCGGCCGGGGAACTGTGTGTATCCCACGGCCGTCGGCATCGGCACGTACGGCGAGGTGTCCGGTATCAGCGTGTGGCGCAGCCCCAGGGGTTCGATGATCCGGTCGTGCACCTCCTGCGGCCAGGGGTTGCGGTGGCCTTCTCGATGATCATCCCGAGCACCACGTAGTTGGTGTTGGAGTACGCCCACCGCGTCTCGGCACCCGGATCGTCCGCGTCCGGCAGCCAGCTGGGGGCGCGACCCATCGCCACGGCCACCTGCTCCTCGGGGGTCTGTGAGCGGAACCGCTGTGCGTGGAAGCGCTCGGGCGTCAGCTCCGCCGGGTCCTCGAAGGCGATGTCCGTGTAGTCGGCCAGGCCGCTGGTGTGCTGGAGCAGGTTGCGCAAGGTGATGCGGCTGCCGTCGTTGCCGTTGCCGGCGACCACCCCGGGCAGCCACCGCTCGACGGTGTCGTCCAGGCTCAGCGTGCCCTCGCCGACGAGCTGGAGCGTGGTCACGGCCGTGAAGGTCTTGGTGTCGCTGCCGATGCGGTAGTAGGCGTCCAAGGGCACCCGGCCCCCGTCCTTCAGGCTCGCGGTGCCCGACCTGACCTGCGTCTCGCGCCCGGACCCGTCCCGGGCGAGCACCGTCAGCCCGGTGGCTCCCGTGTCCCGTACCGCGTCCGCGTCCCGCTGCAGCCGCGCCCGCGCGTCCCCGCCGCCGGAGCCCATGGCTTCGGCCGTGGTGCCCGGCCCGAGAAGCGATACGGTCCCGATTGCGGCGATCCCTGTCACTGCCAGCCCCGCACGCCACCGTGCGGACCGGCCCCACCGCGTACTTTTCGTGATCTCCATGGCCGGAACGCTACGGAGGGGCGGCGCCGCGGACCATCCGGCTGGCTGCCCGGACGGGGGTGGTGCTGGCACCCCTCCTCGCCCCCCGCGTATCGCTGTGCACGGGCTCCGGACCGGCGTGGTCACCGGCGCCCTGGACCGGCTCCAAGTCGTTCCGCTCCCCGGTTGACCGCTGCTCCCCCGTCCATGACCGAGGTTTCGGTCTATGGGATACGTGTCCGGTTTCGGGTGGATGGATCAATGGTCGGTGCCGTCCGAAACTGGAATCGATTCACAGCCCTTATATGGAGGTACCGCGCCTGAAACAATTGCTGGAATCAGCATCCCGACACGAAGCTCGTGGCCGAGGCGACGTCGCTGGTTCGTGAAGCCGCGGACGACACCTTGTTCAACAGGAAAGACGTCGTGGACATCATCATGGGGAACGCCTGGCCGGAATAGGCGGGCTGTTCTTGGCCCGGTAGGCCATGGCGAACGGCGGGCGGCACGGCCGGCTCCTCAGGAGTCCGCGGATCGGTGGGATCCAGGGTCCGCGTGGGCGAGGGACACGCCCTCGCCCCGCGAATGTCCCCTCTGCCCGACTGGAAGCGGCACACAGTCCGTGGACCGGATGACGTCCCGCTCGAGATCGTCCAAGGCGCGGCGGGCGACCTCGATGCGTTGGAGTAGGAGTTGTTCGTCCTGCGGTTGCGGTGTCCGGTGTCGGGCTTGTGGCGGCTCCCGTTCCTCGTCCATGCCCTTGGCCTCTTCGAGGGAGGTGAGGACGACGCCGATGAGGACGTTGACGAGGACGAACGAGGCGAGCAGGACGTAGGAGGCGTAGTAGAGCAGGCTCCAGCGGGAGATCTCCAGGCCGGCGCGTACGGCGTCCCCGATCCCGTCCAGGGTCATCAGGAGGAAGAGGGTGAGCACTGCGCGGCCGATGGAGCCGTAGTGTTCGGGGTCGTGGCGGCCGAAGAAGACCCAGCCGACCATCGCGTACACGTACAGCAGCAGGCGCCCACGAGGAGGAAGCTCAGCGTGCCCGGGAGGCTGCGGCCCACGGCGACGAGCACGATGCGCAGTTGGGGCAGGAAGCGGGCGGTCCGCAGGACCCTGGCCAGCCTGAGCAGCCGCAACACGGTGGTGTTCTCCCGCACGACGGGCGCGAAGGCACACAGGACGACCGCGAGATCGAAGACGTTCCACGGGTCCTCCCAGAAGCCGCGGGGCCGGTCCGCGTGCGCGGCCATGCGCAGCACGATCTCGACGGTGAACGCGGCCAGGCAGACGTGCTCGGCCAGCCGTAACCAGCCATGCCACTCCTGTGCGAGACCGGAGTACGTCTCCAGGCCCAGCAGGACGGCGTTGCCAAGGATCACCGTGAAGACGGTGAGCGCGAACCAGCGGGCCTCGGTGACCCCGCGGCAGTACACGGCGACTCGTCGACGTCCGGACGGGGCGTTGACTCCAGCCACTTGATCTTGGTGTTGCGGCATTCTGCTGCTTCTTCTCCTCCGGATGTGCGACGGGCCGCCGCCGCCGAACGCGCGGCAGCTCGTCGCGCGAGCAAGATCTAGAAGAGACTTCTACAGCACTGTATTGCCGATGCGTGAGCGACCGGGGAAGCCAGGCGGCCCCCGGGCCGGTGATCTGTCATGCCGCAGGCGGGGCTCCTTCACGGAAGGTTGCGCTCTTACGGGGCTGATGGTCTCCAGCGCTGACGAGGAGGGCGCTGGGTCCGAAAGCGATGGTGTGACGCGACCAGGCTGACCTGCAACGGACGCGTTAGATTATGCATGTAATATAAATTCCGTTGCCCGCCCGCCAGGGATGCGGCTTCTTGCCCGCCCGTGCGGTTTCGGCTCACACAGCGCGATGAACCAGCGGGTGTCCGCCTGCTCAGCCTGGCCTCAAGTGACGAGGAACCCATGACCTTTGACGATCTGCTGCCACCCGTGTCGCCCGCCGAAGCGGCCGAACTCGCGTTGCTGGCGACCGGCCCTGTCCTGCTGCCCGGCGAGGAGGGGTACGACGCCGAGTGCCGGATCTACAACCTGAACGTTCTCCTGGAGCCGGCGCTCGCGGTCGGTGCCGCCGACGCGGCCGACGTACAGGCGGCCGTCCGCTTCGCGGCCCGCCAGGGCAGACCCGTGTCGGTGAAGACCACGGGTCACCAACAGGTCCACCCGCCCGGGCGGGGTCTTGATCAGTACCCGCCGCATGAAGGGCATCACCATCGACGCGCACCGCAGACGCGCACGGGTCGAGGCCGGAGTGATCTGGCAGGAGGTCATGGACCGGGCCGCCGAGGCCGGCCTGGCCCCGATGAGCGGCTCCGCGCCGCTGGTGGGCGTCGCCGGCTACACCCTCGGAGGTGGACTCAGCCCGGTCTTCGGCCGAAGCCGGGGTACGCGGCGGACCACGTCCGCTCGCTGGAAGTGGTGACCGCCGACGGCGAGTTGCGGCACGTCACGCCGGACAGCGATTCCGAACTGTTCTGTCGCTACTCGGAGGGAAGGGCAACTTCGGCGTGGTCACCGCCCTGGAGTTCGACCTGTTCCCGGTGACCCATTTCTACGGCGGCGGCATCTACTTCCCCGGCGAACGACTCACCGAGGTGCTCCACACCTGGCGCACCTGGCAAGCAGACATGCCGGAGGAGATGTCCTCCTCGGTCGCCGTGCAGCGGCTCCCTCGCTGCCGGAGTTGCCGGAACCCCTCCGGGGGCCTTCGTAGTGCACGTACGCTTCGCCTACCTCGGCCCGTCGGCCGAGGGCGAGCGGCTGATCGCACCCCTGCGGGCGGCCGCCCCAGCACTCATCGACGCCGTGGGCGAGATGCCCTACACCGCGATGGGCGCCGTTCACATGGACCGCCGACGCCGATGCCGTATTACGACCGGACGACGCTGTTGCGCGCGCTCCCCGCCGAGGCGGCCGACAAGTTGATCGAACTGCTCGGTCCAGGCTCGGACTCCCCGCTGGTGAGCGTCGAGATCCGCATGCTCGGCGGTGCGCTCGACCGTGAACCCGAGGTTCCCAACGCCGTGTCCAGCCGCGGGCTTCCTTTCGTCCTCTTCGGTTTCGGTGTGGGCGCCCCCGACGGGCCGAGTTCCTGAGCGCCAAGCTCGACGAGGTGATGAACGCGATGGAGCCTGACAGACCGGCGCAGGATGGTCAACTTCCTCTCCACCGAAGAGGCCACGGACAGCGAGCGGCTCAGCGAGGTCTACGGCGCTGAGCGCTACCGCCGTCTGGCCGCGGCGAAGAAGGCGTACGACCCGCCAACATGTTCCGGGTGAACCACAACATCCAGCCCGGCTGAGCTTGCGGCCACCGGAACGCGCCGGTTGCGGTGGCAGGGCTTACTGGCCCTGACGAAGCCTCTGGACGTGCCGGTGGGTGATCAGGCAGACGGCGATCCGAGGAAGCCTCGTGGATGTCGTCGCGTCGTTCCCACCGATGCGTAGCCGGCGGAAGCCATACAGCCGCCAGGAGGTCGTCCGTTCGACCACCCAGCGGAAGGGGCCCAGGCCGGTACCGTGCGGCTGGCCACGCCTCGGCGATCACCGGGCGGATGCCGCGCTGCCGCAGAAGCCGGCGGTACTTGTCGTGGTCGTAGCCGCGGTCCGGACCGCGCCTACCTGCGCAAGCGCGGGATCCGCCGCACGATCCCGGAGACCGCAAGAACGCGGTTCGCGCGGTGGCCGGCCGCCGATTCGACAAGTCCGACTACACGGGACGCCACGCGGTTGAGTGCGGCATCCATCGCCTCAAGCGACACCGCGCGATCGCCACGCAATACGAGAAGCCCGCCGTCCGCTACGAGGCGACCGTGCTGGTCGCGGCTATCCACGAGTGGCTGCGACCAGCAGAACGCACCCGAGCGCCGATTGCCGCACGATTGTCCGAGAATGCGGTCGCGGCCCCCGGTCGTGAAGCGGCCAGCCTGGATGGCCAGATGGAAGCCTCAAACTCGGACAATTTAGGCAATCGGGCCTCCGCGTTCTCTCAGCCAGCGTGGGATCCGAAGCGATCGGGCTCCGCCGGGTCCCGATCAACGACTTGGATCGGTGTCCAAGCCGATTGCCAAACGCTGATGCCCGGCGCGCGGGAAAACCGGATCGGCCCGCGGGTGCCCTCGACCGCCACGCGCGGCCATGACTCGGCGATGGCCGCCCGGTCCGTGCTGTGGGAACGCATCATGTCGGCGAGGACGGTCACGGTGTCCCAGCCCTCGAAGGCGACGAAGGAGGGCGCTTCGCCCAGCCGCTCGCGCAGCTCCTTCCTGACACGTTCGCCGAGCGGACCGAGGCGCTCGGGCAGGTAGCGCAGGAACGGGATCCCGTGCCGTCCTCGCCCAGCACCTCGGCCCATTCGGCGAACTCCGGTTGCCCGGCCGGAGCGCCGATCAGGATCTCCGCGAGCCGCCGGTCGCCACGGACGGCTCTGACGATCGGCACCGCCGGCTCCGGATTGCCGACCAGCAGGAGCAGCGCCGTCGCGCCGTGGTCGACGAGCGCGTCGCACAGGGCCTCGGGGCTGAGCGCGTTCGTGTCGAGTTCGACGACGGTACCGCCGCGCGGAGCGAGGTGGTCCCGAAGGACACGGGTCCCCGACGCCCAGTAGACGCTCGGCTGGGTCGCCACGGCGATCCGACGTCGGCCCGCGCCGAGGAGAAAGTCCGCGTAGATCGCCCAGCCGTGGGACTGGGCGGGGCCAGGCGCGCCACCCACTCATCGGCTCCTCGGTGAGTGCGTCGAGCACCGCGGACGAGCAGAGGAACGGCACGCCGAGGGCGTCGGCCCGGGCGGCGGCTGCGCGGGCGACGACGCTGTGGTACTCGCCCGCCACGGCGGTCACGCCCAGGCAGGCCAGTTCGTCCACGGCCGCCGAGGCCCGCTCCGGATCGGCCGCGGTGTCCCGGACCACCAACTCCTGGTATGCCGTCGATCCCGCCGGCATCGTTGACGTCACGAACGGCCAGGTCGAGTCCTGCGAGCAGGTGTCGGCCCGCCTCCACCCAGCCGGGGCGCGTCAGCGGTACGAGAGCACCCAGGCGGACGGACGACCCGTCTGTGTGCTCCGCTCCGGACGGCGATGATGGCGTGCTCATCGGGTGACTTCTCCCCTGTGACGGTGCGGTCGCAGTCCGCCCGGCTCGTGCGCCGGCCGGGCCGGCGGTTCGCGCTCATCACGTCTCGCCGCGGCGGGCATACCGGGTGATCATGCCGGTCATTGGATACACCACCATCGCCAATAGGCAACCGATTATTTGCTCGCCGAGCTGCCAGGCTTCATCGTCATCGCGCCAACGCACGAGGGCCTGCACCTTAAAGGGCGTTAGGGCAGATAGCGCCACTGACATCCCGTCCGGTTCCAATGGAAGATCGCGTTCACGATGTCCCGGAGATCGCAGGAGCCGGCGTCGCCGGTCGCCGACCGGCCCAACCGGTTCTGCTTCCAGGCCATGATCACCGGTTCGATCAGTCCACCGTTCGTCGGAGAGGTCGCTGGGGTATGGCTTGCGCTCACTCCCTGCCGCTCCCTCAGAGCGAACCGCGGCCTGGTCAGAGTCGCGTAGGAGCGGTCCCAGGTCACTTCGTCTGGACCCGTTGACGAGCCCTTTCTCCTGCGGTGTGGACGAGTTCGGGGTTGCGGAAGAATCTGGTCACCCTGTCCGCCGCCGCTGCCGCCGGATCGCCGCGACGACATAGCCGGCTCACCATCGCGTACCGCGTCGGGGGCGCCGCCGATGCCACCCGCAAGGACGGGGAGTCCGGACGCGGCGGTCTCCAGGCAGACGATGCCCGGGCCCTCCACCCCCAGGCCGCGTCTGCGGTTTCGGCAGGGCATGGCGAAGGCGTCACCGCGGCGTAGAAGGAGGGGAGTGTGTGGTGGGGGTGGATCACCGGCCCCGGCCGTAGGGCCCGCATCGGGCCGCCGTCCAGGCCGGGGCGAAAGACCGTGGTGTCCACGCCACGGGCCAAACGTGCGGTGCGAGTCCCGGAAGCCAGGGCCGCTTCGATCGGTCGAACGGGTGCTCGCGCCTTCGTGGCCAGGCCACCGCGGGAGCGTCCGAGGGCATGGTCGTCAGGCTCGCCGGGAGGGGCCCCCTTTGACGGGCCCCGGCGGCGTGCTGGTGCGCACGCACGGTCGTGGTCGACTGCGACGGCCCGTTCAGGTCGCCTTCGGTGTCGGTGTGGGCGAGCAGGGCGGGCCCACTGGGCGTCCAGTCAACGACGCACCCACATCAACGGACCGGTGATCAGAGAGGAGCGGCCAGCCGGATCGCTGATCAGAGCGGACCCAGGGGTCGATCGCAGCCGGGACTCAGAGTTGGAATTCGGCCGGGAACGCCCCAGCGTCGCGCAGGCCTCGCGCAGGACCGTCGCCTCTGCCTGGGAGAAGT